>PWKM01000136.1 GCA_003559755.1 Planctomycetota bacterium | reverse complement strand
CGGCTGGGCGAGGTCGATCGCATCTGCCTCGACGCCTCGAAAGCCGCCGAGCGGCTCGGCTGGAAGCCGAAGGTGACCCTCGACGAGGGGCTGAACCGGGCGGTCGAGTTCTACCGGCGTCTGAACGAGGGCGAGATCACACGATGAGCCGGGGCCGCCCGGCGGACCGCTCCGCCGAGCCGCACACCGGCACACCAACCTGCGGTATCCTGCGATGGGCACCGAACGATTCTTCACGTCCGCCGCGCCGTCGGGCGAACGCCTGACGCTCTCGAAGGAGGAGAGCCATCACCTGCGCCGGGTCCGGCGGCTTCAACCGGGCGATGCGGTGGTGTTGTTCGACGGGTCGGGCACCGATTACGTCGGCCGGATCGAGGCGTTCGACGACGCCGGCGCCCGCATCCGGATCGAGAGGACCGAGCGGCCCGACCGCGAACTCGCCGTGCGAGTGACCCTGGCGGTCGCGCTGGTGAAGCGGTCGGCGATGGCCCAGCTCGTCGATCAGTGCACCCAGCTCGGGATGAGCCGGCTGGCCCCGGTGCTGAGCGAACGGTCGGTGGTCCGCCCGGGCGGGACGAAGCTGGACCGCTGGCGTCGGATCGCGGTCGAGGCGTGCAAGCAGTGCGAGCGGAGCGTGGTCCCCGAGATCGCCGAGCCGGCCCCCCTCGACGTTGTGCTCTCGGAGGTATCGCGCTATGATCGGGCCGTAATCGCGGCGGCGAGGGCGGACGCCGTCCCGCTCGCCGCAATCGACCTGGCTCCGGTCGGGCGGCTGCTCTGCCTGATCGGCCCCGAGGGCGGTTTCACCGGGGGCGAGGCCGAGGCCGCGAGCCGGGCGGGCTGCACGCCGGTCTCGCTGGGGCGGAGTGTCCTGCGGACGGAGACCGCTGCGGCGGCAGCGATGGCCGCTCTGGCCCAGATGTCGGAGGCACAAGGCAGGCGAGCGTAAGGGGCGCTGCCGCCCCGTCGTCGATAAAAAAACGGAGGTGATGAGCGTGATGGGATCGGTCGGGAATTCGAGGGGGAGCATCCCCGTCATTTGCGTGAAAGGGGCCAACCTGCCCGAGGCGTGGGAGAAAGCTCTGATCGCCGTGTGGGAGCAGGGCGGCACGGTCCGGACCGAATACGACCGCCGGGACGACGCGGGCGCGTTCATCGACCCGCCGAGCCGGGACGCGACGGCGGTCATCGAGGTCGCGGACCCGTTCGCCGAGCCCCGCATCCACAAAAACTTCCCCGGCGGGCCGGAGGAGCTCGAGGTCTATCGGCAGGAAGTCGTCGACGGCATCCACGACCACTGGGTCGACCCGTCCGACCCCGACAAGTGGACCTACACCTACCACCAGCGGCTGTTCGGCTACCGGGCGACGACCGACCTCGACGACCCCGACGCCACCACGCTCCCGCCGGTCGACCAGATCGAGTACGTGGCCGACAAGTGCGCCGAGGCACACTACACCCGCCGCGCCCAGGCGATCACCTGGATACCGAACGCCGACCCGGCGACCGACGACCCGCCGTGCCTGCAGCGGCTGTGGTTCCGCATCATGATCGACGACGCGGGCGAGCCGGTGCTCAACCTGAACAGCCACTGGCGGAGCCGGGACGGCTACAAGGCGTGGTTCATGAACGCGTTCGCCCTGACCGACCTTCAGCGGACGGTCGCCGACCGGATCAGCGAGAAGCTCGGCCGGGGTGTGCGGGTGGGCCGGTATGTGGACATCTCCGATTCGTTCCACATCTACGGCTCGTACTTCGCCGAGTTCGAGCCCGAGTTCGCCAAGATGAAGGCCGACCCCGACTATGCATCCCGGGCCTGGCCGAGCGACCACCCCGCGGTCAATATGATGTTCGAGGAAGCACGCCGCAAACTCGCCGAGAACCCGGACTACATGCGGGCCGAGTAGCCAGCCCCCCGGGCGGGCGGCACGCCGAGCGAACCGCACAGACGCAGCCGCCCGGCCGGGTCCGCATCCATCTCGTTCACGACGCGATGATGTGTGTACGGAATGAAGCCGCCGAGCGAGTTGTCAGGCCTCGAGGGAGGCGTCGCCGGCGCTGTAGACGAGGATCACATCGCCCGGCAGATCGACGGTCTGCTGGAGATCGGCGAAATCGGATGCCTCCGGGTCGAACCCGGCGAACAGGACGGCGGACTGGCCCATCGCCTCTCGCACCGCTTCTCTCGGGTTCTCGGTGGGGACGATGGCGAGTTCCGACTCGATGCGGGCCACGGCCAGCACCTTGTCCATCTCTTCCTCGACACGGTTCACATCGGTGCCCAGCCCCACCGGACGAATGATGCGCATGGGATGCTGATGCCATTCCGGGGCTTTCTTGAGCATATAAGCAAGCAGTACCATCAGCGCGTCGTTCTCGTTATTTTCCCACCAGAGGTTGATGGCCCCGTCGGGCACCCGGGTCTTCTGCTGTTTCTGCTCGCAGGCGACGATGATCAGACTCCGTCTCATTCTTTTGACGAGTCGGAGCATGCCGGTGTACATCTCGGTTCGCGCCGGGTCCTGGCTCCAGCCGAGCAGCACGGTGTTGGGCCGGAGGCCGCTGATCCCATGGCATTGGACCAGGGCTGTGACGGCGGTGTGCAGGTCTTCCTCGACCACGACCACCGGGAACGCCGCGATGTTCTCGTCGAGAATAAATGTCCGCAGCTCGACCTCGGCCCGCTGGTGTTCCTCGTAGAGGGTATCGAGGTCTCCGAGGATGACCTGCCCGATCGACACGATCCCGCTGTCGGCGGTGAACCAACAGGCATATTCCGCCAGGTGGAGCCGGTTGTAGGCCCCGCCGCTGAGAGCGATGATGGATGGTCGCCAGTTCTTCGGATGATAGACCTCGTGCTCCAATCGCAGGAGCGAATTCCGCGCCCGCTGGTAGGCGAGCCCGCTCTGTACATCGCCCCATTCGACTGCGACGTCGGCACGATTTATCAGATAATAGAGCAGGCCGCTCACCACGAGAGCGACCGCGGCCCACAACGCACTGACCAGGAACATCACGGCGATGCATCCCAGTGCACCGGCCAGAGGGATCGACCAGTGTTTCAGGCGGAACCCGGGGCGGAAACTGGGGTTCCGGGACCGCATCTCGTTGAAACAGGCCAGGTTCACCGTCCCATAGGTCAACAGGAAGAACATGGTGATTACGGGTGCGACCGTGTCGAGGTCGCCGGCGAAGATGCCGATCTGGGCGATGACGAACGTCACGATGATCGCGTTGCGCGGCTCGCCGGCCCATCCGCTGCCGCGACCGAACCAGCGGAGCATCCGGAAGATGTCATCCCGGGCAAACGCCTGGATGATGCGGGGGGCGCCCATCATGCTTCCAAGGGCGGAGGAGAGCGTGGCGCAGATCACCCCGGCATACACCATCGACGGGAACAGGGCGTTTTCCATCATCACAAAGCCCTCGCCGACCAGAGCGGCCCGAGAGATGCTGGCGGCGAGCATAATCGCGATACCGATGTAGATGAAGGCGGAGACGCCGATGACCGACAGGACGCCCAGCGGGAGTGACCGGCTGGGGTCCTTCAGATCGCCGGACATGTTGACCCCGGCCATGATGCCAGTGACGGCCGGGAAGAACAGGGCAAAAATGGTGAAGAAGGAGTGGCCGCGGGTCCAGCCCGTCTCCAGGTTCGCCCGAAGCACCTCGGGCGAAAAATCGAGGGCGGCGCCCACGAAAAACGAGACGATCGCCAGAAGAAGAACGGTCAGAATGACGTATTGAATGCGGATCGCCCAGCCCGCACCGGTGATGACACAGGCGAACACGAGGATGTTGGTAATCGTGGCAATGGTGCGGAAGGACAGCCCGATCCCGGAGACCAGCGGATAGAGCGCCTCGGTAAATCCGACGACATACATCGTCACCGCCACGGTCTGGGCAAGGTAAAAGAAGATGGCGATGACGCCGCCGAACTCGATGCCGATGCTGCGGCTGATCAGGTAGTATGCCCCCCCGCCCCGGACCCGCATGTTGGTCGCGATGGCGGATATGGAGAGGCCCGTGATCAGGGTGATCAGATTGGCCATACCGATGACCAACAGGGCATGCCACAGCCCTGCATTGCCCACCACGGTGGACAGCCGCAGGAACATTATCACGCCGAGGATCGTCAACAGACTCGGCGTAAAGACGGCCCCGAAGGTCCCGAATCGACCTACCGGAGCGTCGTCCGATCTTGTCGCGTTCTCTGCCATATCGATTGCGCCGGTCCGGAATGGCTCATCCAACTGGGTTGTCGCCCGAACACTTGCCGCACGCCGGCACCGTCCACCGTGCAGGGCGTGCGTATTCTGTATTTCCAACCGCCGCCTGTCAACTCGCCCTCGAACAGCACCCCGGATTCAGCGGGCAGACTCGACGAGTTTCGCCGATTGCGTCGTCTTCTTGTACGTCGGGGCCGAGCTCGGCGAGCCGACAGAAGAATGTCGCAGCAGAAGACGCTTGACACCCAGAGCTGGATCGCTGATATTGATGGCCGGACGGCTGTCGTCCGAGGATATCCTCACTGGCGGCAGCGAGGTTGTCGGGCGGGCATCCGGGCGAGCAACATACGCCGGAAGGAAAGCGTTCCGCAACCAGGTAAGGGCAGGACCTATGAAACACGATCCCCACGTCATCCGCGAACTGCTCGCCCATGCCGCACGAACGACGCACCCTTCAACCGCGTCCGATGTTCAGGCCCTCGAAGGGCACGATGCAGCCGATACGAACCGGCACGTGCACCTGTTGATGAGGAAGGGCCTGATTGAGGGCAAGCCGGCGCCCGCTCCGGACGGTCCGCACATCATCCACGGCCTGACCGGGGAGGGGCGGAGGTTTCTCCGGGCGATCAGCAGCGAAAAGGTCAAGGAAAAAATCCGCAGCGTATCCGAGACCGTGGGCGACAAAATGTCGTTCGAGATCATGATGGAGATCGCAAAAGCGTTCCTGATGGACGGCCTGTAATCGCCATAATGCCCGCGGTCTGACTTCGCGGTTTCCCCGCGCTGCGGATTGACTTTTCAGCATCACCCTGATACCCTGCCGCTCATCATTAGGAGGGACAGGACATCCTATACCAACGCACGAGATTATACGAGCTGTCCGTAAGCAGCAAGCTGCTGCTCACCGGGTTCATCGTCCTCTTATGTGCCGCCTGGCTGGTCGGGCTCGGCGCCCTCTATGACGGCTGTAAAGGGGCGGACGGCCTGCCCACCCTCTCCATTTGCGACATCCGCGTTCGGCTCTCCGGTGCCGACGAGCCCGTGCTGGCCCTCGCCGCCGAGAACCCCCGGGACTACGAGATCGTGATGCCGCCCCGGCCCGGCCAGTTGAACCGGCTCAAGGAGTGGGCACGCGACGGGGCCCCGCGCGAGGGCCTGGACGCGGTTCTCGATCTGCTGGCAGGGAGCAAGCTGGACTTCCGGGCCGATGTGCCGGACGAAGAGAAGACCATCGCCGATCGGCAGGAGGAATATCGCCGCACGGCGGCGCTGGCCGTGGTCCAACAGCCGGTCTCTCCGGCCGCGCTTGCCGGCGGCACGGCGGTCTACCTGGTCTTCATCGCGCTGGCGTTCGGGGGGCTGGGGCTGATGTTCGTGCAATCCTCGTTGTTCGAGCGGACGAAAGTCCTGTTCATCAGCACCACGTTCGGGATGGCGGCGGCCTGTCCCGTCTGTCTGTGGCTGGCCCGGTCGAACTCCGTATGGATCTACCCCCTGCTCCTCTTCATCCTGCTTCTGAGCGTCGGGCTGGCCGTTCTGGCGCTGGTGGCGGTCTACGACCTGTGGTTCCGACAGCCGGCCACCTGATCCCGCCCCCCCCGATTGACTGGCCCCGCCCCCACACCTATAATCCGCCCGCGCCATCTCTTCCGGATAGCGAAGCGCCGTAAACCTTGAGGGAACATAACCTGATGAAAGTGCTAATCACCGATACGCTGTCAGACGTTGGACGGGACATTCTGAAGGGCGCCGGACACGAGATCGTGTACAGCCCGGGGCTGTCGGGCCGCGAGCTGCTCGATGCGATCGCCGACGCCCGGGCGCTGATCGTGCGGAGCGGTACGAAGGTGACCGCCGAGGTCATCGAGGCCGGGGAAGAGCTGTCGGTGATCGGTCGAGCCGGCGTCGGCGTCGATAACATCGATCTGGACGCGGCGACCCGCCGCGGGGTCATGGTAATCAACACCCCCGAGGGGAACACCATATCGACGGCCGAGCTGACGATGGCCATGATCCTGGCCCTGTCCCGCAAAATCCCCCAGGCACAGAAAGCCCTGGCCGATGGGAAGTGGGAGCGCAAGCAGTTCCGGGGGACCGAGCTCGGGGGCAAGACGCTGGGGATCATCGGCGTCGGCCGCATCGGCCGGGCCGTGGCAAGACGGGCCGCCGGTTTCGGAATGAAGGTCGTCGGGTACGCCCCGTTCATCGCCGGAGCCGCCAGCCGCACCCTCGATATCGAGATGACCGACTTCGACGAGCTGATCCGCACCGCCGACTACATCTCCGTCCATACCCCGCTCACCGACGAAACGCGCGGCCTGCTCGGCTCCGGCGAGATCGCCGAGATGAAGGACGGCGTTCGGCTGGTCAACTGCGCTCGCGGCGGGATCATCGACGAGGAGGCGCTGCTCGAGGGGCTGAGGTCGGGCAAGGTGGCCGGCTGCGCCCTCGACGTGTATTCCAGCGAGCCGCCGGAGGGCAACCCCCTGATCGGGCTGGACAACGTCGTATGCACGCCGCACCTCGGGGCGCTGACGAGCGAGGCCCAGAAAAGCGTGGCCGAACAGGTGGCGACCCAGGTATGTGACGTGCTCGAGGGCAAGCCGCCCCGCAATGCGGTGAACGCCCCGATGATCGACCCCGAGACCATGGCCGCCGTTCGGCCCTACGCCGAACTCGCCACCCGGCTGGGCCGGGCCGTCGTCCAGCTCTGGGACCAGCCGATCGAGGAGATTCGGGTCACGTACTCCGGCGAGTTCACCGAGAACCCGCTGGATTTCGTGACCGCGTCCCTGCTCACCGGCATCCTGTCCATCCTGATGGAAGGGCCGGTGAACCAGGTGAACGCTCCGATCATCGCCCGCGAGCGGGGCGTCCGCGTCTCCGAGGTGACCAACCCGCACTCGAAAGACTTCGCCAACCTGCTGACCGTCCAGGTCGGCGACGGGCCCCAGCAACTCTCCATCGGCGGGGCCTTCTTCGGCGTCAAGGACCCCCGGATCGTGCGGATCAACGAGTATCACGTGGACGTGGTGCCCGACGGCTACATCCTGGTCTGCACCAACAAGGACAAGCCGGGCGTGATCAGCTACGTGAGCACGATCCTCGCCGAGCACGGGGTCAATATCGCCAACATGACCGTCGGGCGGGACGTGCAGGGCGGGACTGCGGTGACGGTGATCAACATCGACGACGCGCTGTCCGCCGACGTTCTCGCCGCGGTGAAATCTTCGCCCATCATATTCGACGCCAAACTCATCCGCCTGTAAGCCGGTTGCGGCCCTTGCCGTGCCATGTGCCGGCCCGGTTTGCCCCCTTTTTTCGTGTCTAAACCGGGCGGCCGGGCTGCCGATAATTCTGGTACGACAGCATTAGGACCTGTTCGACAACATCGGCCCCAGATTACGGGGATATCTGTGCCCAATCAAGAGCGTCGATCCGAGGGGGACTGCGGAGAGAGCTCCGGTTCCTTGCCGGAAATGCCGGAAGCCCGAATGCTTCTCTCGCTCCGCAGCCACGAGTCACGAATGCGGCATCGGCTTGCACTGTGCGACGAGCTGTGCAATTCGCTGGAGGTGTTGTACCGGGAAGCTCGAGCCCTGGCGACATCCGGCCTGGGGATGGCCGATTCAGACCTGTGCGACGCGGTCCAACAGGCGCCCGCGTCGGCCCACACCATCTGCGCGATGGTCCGTGACGTGGCCGGCTCGTTCAATCACCTCGCCGAACTGGTCGAGTTTGACGCCGGAAAGGACGGGGACGGACTCGCCGGGGAGAGCCGGATGGCGAGGGTCATCCGCCAGGAGATGTTCGGGACCATCGACGAACAGATGGCCCGGGAGTCGTGGAAGCAGGCCCGATGGCTGGGCCTCTCCTGCAACCCGAAACATCATCTCCAGTTCCGATGGCGGGCCGCCATCCAGTGCGTCCGAGCCACCCCCGAGAAGGCGAACGTGGGGCTCCGGCCGATCGTCCTGCTGGCCGGGCGGGTGGCCGAGAAGGCGATCGGGCTGCTCGACCCGCTCACCGGCCCCATCGCCGCGGAACGGGCCGCCGCCTATTCCACCACCAAGAAGCTCCGGGTACAGATCGAACACATCCGTGACCTGGTGAACCGAAAGTGCGACGGGCTGGAATCCGAGCTGCGGGCCGTCCAGAACGCCATCATCAAGGCGCAGAGCCAGACGACCTGGCTGGTCAAACACCTGTCGAATGTCGGGTCGGAGCCCGGCTGACCGCCGCTCCGGTCACGTCCCCCGGCTGCGCTCCAGCACCCCGGTGAGCACCTCGGTTATCTCCTCTTCGCTCCCCTCGTTCAGCTCCAGGATGTTGCGCAGTGCGTTCGAGATATGGGGGATGTACGAGGTGATGTATTGCTTCTTCTTCTCCGCCTCGCGCTGGCGGCGGCGGCGGTTGATGTAGATGGACATCCGGCGCCCGCACTCCTGCAAGCCGAGCTTGATCTCTTTCACAATCTCGGGATAGTGGGCGATGGCCTCCTTGCTCTCCGAGGTGAACGGCACCCAGACGCTCGCCACGTGGACCAGGATGACTGCCGGCCCCTGGGGCAGGTTCTTGCCCGATTGCGACAGCCCGTAGCCACGCCAGGACATATCGCAAGCCGCCTCCGAGATGACACACGCACCCTGCTGATAGAGAAGCGGCACACGGTTCGCGTAGCGGAGCAGACGGACGGTGCTGTCGTCGCGAAGCTTCCCGCCGTAGGCGATGCCCACCTCGATCAGGAACGGGTTGCCCCGATAGACCGAGGGCGAGCGAGTGACCGCCGTGTAGAAATCGGCATCGAGGAGTTGCAGCCCCTGGATGATCAGCTCCTCGCCGATGGGCGAGATGCAGTTGGTCGGCGGGTTCATGATCTTGGTCTGCTTGATCGCCGCGAGCAGGTTGTCCGCCTCCTGGCGGGCGATGCGTGACGGGCGAGCGTTGACGTAGATGCCCGCCCGATCGAGAACTTCCTCCGCCACCCGGTCGCTGACCCGGCAAAAGTCGCTCTTCAGGCATCCCTTCACCGTGCGGCTCTTCGTCGAGTGCAGCATCTTGATCAGCACGCCCAGCTCGACCCCGTAGGGATGGGGCTTGATCTCGCGCGGCTCGTCCGGGAGCTCGTCGGTCGAGCGCGGATACTCGTGCGTCTTGCCGTCGGCAGTGGTGTAGGTGATGGACACGTGGGGGTTGGCGATGGCCGTCTGGCGGATGTATTCGTCGATCGACCACCGGCCCTTCTGATACTTCGCCTCGAGATCGATCTCCACCTGGGTGCCGTGCTCGCAGTCCCACTCGACCTTCTCATCGGTCTGGATGCGCGGCACGTTCTTCTGCGTGTCGATGGTCACCTCGAACCGGTGTGCCGGCCGGTGCTTCGATGTTCGGGAGATGATGCGGACCGGCGATCCGGTGGTGAGCTGGCCGTACATCCCCGCCGCCGAGATGCCGATCCCCTGCTGGCCCCGGGCCATCTTCAGGCGATGGAACTTCGAGCCGTACAGGAGCTTCCCGAAGATGTTCGGTATCTGCTTGCGGATGATCCCCGGCCCGTTGTCCCGAACCAGAACGGTGAACCGGTCCTCCTGGCCGTCCATCTGGGTGACCGCGATCCGGATGTCGGGCAGAATCTCCGCCTCCTCGCAGGCATCGAGCGAGTTGTCCACCGCCTCCTTGATCGTGGTCAGCAGCGCCCGGCTCGGATTGTCGAACCCCAGCAGGTGGCGATTCTTGGTGAAGAACTCCGAGATGGAGATGTCGCGCTGCCGCTTGCTCATCGACTGGGCGGTCTCCCGCTTCCGCGTCGCCTTCTTCTTGCCGGATCGCGACCGGGTTCGGCCGTTCTTTCCGCCGCCCTTCTGCTCCCCGTCGGTCTTTCCAGAACGCTTCTTTGTTTTCTTCTTTGTCGTCTTCTTTTTTGCCATCGTGTTTTCTATCTAAGAATGGACCTGATTATGGTGAATGGAATGGGGCCAGCCCGACCACCATTCTAACAAATGCCGCATCCCCCTATCAACGCGCACTCCGCGGGGAGCTTGCCAACGGACAGTTTTTCCGGTTATTATGCATTTGGTCAGCCGGTCACTTTGAGGAGAAAGACGATGGAGCGTGGGGCAATCTATGCGGTGTTGTTGCCTTTCCTTCTGATCGCAATGTGTGCCTGGGCCCACTCCGGCGAGTTTCCGGAAGGGCTGGGGCTCGACCTCGATTTGGAAAATGCTCTCCGCAATACGCTTGTTCGTTTGTCTGAATCGGCCGATCAGGAGGAAGTGGACCTCGGCAAGATGGCCGAGCTGTTGGCACCAGCCCGGAAGCACGCTGAACATCTCGCCTCGAGGGCCGAATCGAGGGCGAAGCCGGCCGAAATTGACCGAGTCGAGTTGCCGGCGGTGGTGGCCTTTGTCCTCCCCGGCGAATCGAGCCCGGATGAAGTCCGGGAGCTATGGCGCCAACAGCTTTGGATGAATATTACGGCGGCACAGGGGCTTCTCGATGGGGCCGATCATTTCGTGCGGGAATGGGTGGGGTGGCCGCTGCATCGGGAGCAGGCCAACCGGGCTCGTCCCCTGGCCGAGGCACTGCGCGAAGCGGACAAGCTGGTCGGGCTGCTCTCCCGCTCGCCCGACCAGATGCGGCCCTTTCAAGTGAAGCGAGCCGACTTGCTCTTCTCGGACGATTTCGCCGAGGGGACCGGCCAGTGGCTGATGTTCGGTGATACGGTGACGAGCCACGAAGACGACGCGTTCCGGATGAAGGATCGGCGGCCGCGGCATCCCGATGCGATGATGTGGACCAGGAAGACCTTCGAGGGCAATTTCGTCGCCAGCTTCACCTTCATCCCACACTCGAGGGCCGACCGGGCCGGGGCGCTGTTCGCCATTTGCGGGCGGCCAAGGGGGGACAACACGCTTGCTGTCAGCGTCGGGCCGTCGATGGACACGTATAATCGGGGCATCGACGGCTACCATTTCTCGATGCACCGCGGGACCACCGGCAAGGGAAACGTCCGACGGGTCGGGCCGGGCCTCAAGATGCTGGCCAGCGGCCCGGACCCCTGCCCAACGCCCGGTCGCAGTTACGAGGTGAGCATCGGGAAATTCGGGCCGGCGATCTTCCTCATCGTCGACGGAAAACTCATCCATCACTGGTATGACGCCGCGACGTTCGGGGAGGTGCTGACCAGCGGCCACATCGGCATCCGTCACTGGGCCGGGATGGACGCCAGCTACCGCAATTTCAAGGTGCATCGCCTCGTCGAGGAACCGGCGGAAGTCGAGTGATGTTTCCGGCGCAGCCCGCGCTCCGTCGGTTCTCTACCGGCCGGAGTTCGGCTGTGGGCATACCTCTCAATCAGAACCGGTGCGGGGATGGATCGGCGGCGGTCAATCGGCCCGCTTGATCTCGATCTCGAATGGGGCTCGCGGGGCCTCGAACACGGCATGAATCTCTCGCGGTGTGCTGGTGCACAGGCGACGGACCGTGCTCTCGATGGCGTCGAACAGGTCGGTGATGGCCTCCCAGTCGGCGCCGATGCAATATTCGGCGAGCTGGCGGCCCAAGCTGGAGAGCTCATTCAGGCCCAGGTGGTTAGCGTTCCAGCTCAGCCGGGCCGCGACTCTCGAGACCGAATCCAGGTCTTGAGCCACGATGAGCTCCTCGAGGTCTGCCAGATGGGCGGCGTAGAAACGGAGATAGCTGGCGGTGAACCCGAACGGCTCGGGCTGGATCAGCGTTCGGGATGTCTGTTCAGTATATTGCACTTGTCGTTCCTCCTTCTTGCCTCCAGATGCTGCGTCCTCTGGTGTTATGAACGCAAATCATGTGCCAATCTTATAAACGAATTCCCCCTGCGCGGAAGTTCGGTTCAATTTGCTGTCGTAACCTGCCTATTATTTGAATGTTACGTCATCGAGAATTCTTCGGAATAATTCCGAAGCCGCAGAGCGCGGTTGGCCCGGCCAGGACACGTTCTCCCCGATTCTTGTAGATAACGCTCTGGCCGATGCGCCAGGCCACAGCGGAGAAGCGTCGTAAGTGCTTGGTATAGAAGGCCTCGCGTCTGGCTTTCGGTGTGGCCCGCAAGGGCATCACAAAAGGTAGGAGCCGGCATCGCCCGGCGGGGAGAATTCGGACGCAACGCGGGCGAAATACCGCACAGCAGGGCAGGGGACGGCTTGCTCGGGCAAACGTCGCGTCAGCTTTCGGATGGCGGCCGGAGGAGTCCCAGCAGCATGTCCCGCGCGGAATCCGTTTGCCCCGCCTCGAGGAGCTTCGCCGCGCGATCGAGCCCGCTGTACTGCCGCCCCGTGAAAACGACCGGCGAGCCGGGCGGATATGGGTCCGGCTGAGGCAGGAGGCGACGTATCTCGGCTTCCAGTTCCTTGAGCCCCTCGCCCGTCGAGGCGGACAAGGTGCAGCGGGGCAGATCGGCCGGCAGCGGGGCGGGGTCTGCTTTCGAGCCGAGGTCGGCCTTGTTGAGGACGGCGATCGCGTCCCGGTCGGCGAGCTCGTGCGCTGCCCGGACCTCGTCGGGCAGCAGCGAGCGGCTTCCGTCGAGCACCAGGACAACGATCCCGGCCCGGCGACCCACCTCGCGGGCCGCCTCCACCCCGCGCGCCTCGACCGGCCCGTCGGTCTGCCAGAGTCCGGCGGTATCGATCAGTTCGACAGGATAGCCGCCGAGTGCGATGGTCTCGTCCACGTAATCGCGGGTCGTCCCGGGCGTCGCGGAGACGATGGTGCGGTGGTGGCCCACCAGCGCGTTGAACAGGGTCGATTTCCCCACGTTCGGCCGGCCCAGGAGTGCGACGCATCGCGGCTCGAGCAGTGCCCTGCCGAACTCGGCAGATCGGAGCAGGTCATTGACCGTCGAGCGGTTCGGGTTCTCGGCCAGGCGTGCGACCGCTTGCGAGAGTGCCCCGTTCAACTGGTCGCACAGCATCCGTGCCGCCAGTTTTGTCTGGGCCGAGGGGAGCCGCTCGAGCGCCTCGGTCCGGACGGCGTCGAGGCCCATATCCCGGCTGGCTTCGCGGACGAACGCCTCGGCGGACATCTCGCGCGCTCCGCCCTGCTCGAAGAGCCGCATAATCTCGCCCGCCGCGACCACCCCGCCGTGGCAGTTCACCTCGACCGCCTCGCCGCCCATCCGGGACGACCGGTGCCGGACGATCACTTCGTCGATCCGCTCGCCGCCATCGACGATGTGTCCGTAATACAGGTGACCGGGCGTGTCGGCAGTCCAGTCGCCTTTCCTGCGGGGTCGGAAGAACCGGCTGACCAGAGCGGCCGCTCCTGTCCCACGGACCTCGATGACGGCGATCCCCCCGCTCGCCGCGGGCGTCAGCAGGCAGGCGGCCGGCCCCGATGATGTTCCGTTTGCGGTCATACGGCAGCGATTCTAGCTGCGGGCGCGATGCTCGGCAAGCCGCTCGATCCGCCCGCGAGGTCGGCTTCGTGCTCAGGCGGTGGCGTGCCGGGCTTGATTCTCCTGCTTGAGCGTTTCGTTCTGTTCGCGTCGGCAGGCCAGCGGCGGCAATCGGTCGGCCTTCTGCTGCCACTCGGCCGCATACCTGTCGAGGAAGTGTGCGATCTCGCCGTCGATATAGCCGTCCGGCATGTTCTTCGCCGGCCACCAGCCATCGGTTCGGCATACTCTGCGGAACGCCTGCGGGTTGTCGACGAGCAGGCAGGGCCGCGACCTGTCGGTGATCTTCCCCTGTTCGTCGCGGAACGCGGTGAACACCGGATTTCGGTGGACGAAATCGGCCAGGTTCGCGTATTCGCTGTTGCCCTCGATGATGTCGAAGATGTTGCCGCACGCCAGGGGCGAGAAGACGCAGGGGCTGATGTCGCCGTTGGCGTAGATATGGAAGTAGTTGGTGCCGCCTGCGATGCATCCTCCGGACAGGTGCCCGTCGTTCCAGAAATCGCCGAGGAATATCGGACGGTGTTCGTCCCGCCACCGGTCGATCGTCGTCCTGAGCCGCGCCCGCTGTTCGGCATTCACCATCAGGTCCAGCCGGGGGCTCCGTCCGATGGGCTGGAGCAGGAAGAACCATCCGAACAGGTCGCCCTCGCGGATGCGCAGTTCGATGAATTCGTCGTCCGTGATCGCGTCGATGTTCTTGCTGGTGACGGTGGCCGAGAAACCGGTCATCACGCCCGTCTCCGCCAGGAACCTGCGGGCTTTCCGGTTGGCGGCGTAGACTCCGTGTCCGCGTCGGGCGTCGGTATGGTGTTCTGTGCCCTCGACACTGATCGCGGGGAACACATTGCCCACCTCGGCCAGCCGATCCGCCTCCTTTCGCCCAATCAGGGTTCCGTTCGTAAACACGACGAATCCCCGGTCGTTGAACCGGCGGGCGAGGCGGGTGATCGCCTGCTCCTCTCGCTCTCGCAGGAATGGTTCGCCGCCGGACAGCGTGATCATGGTCACGCCCATGTCGATGGTCTGCTCGACGATCTCGACGAGGCGTTCGTATGGGATGTTGACCCCGTCCTCGGTGCTCTTCGAGTAGCAGCCGGGGCAGTTCAGGTTACAGCGATCGGTCGGCTCGATGACCACGGTGACCGGGGTGACCGGTCGGTCGGCGAAATCGACATTGCGGCGGTGCATGTCCTCGAGCCAGGTGCCGAGGAAGCGGATGATTGCCCGTGCCGCGGCCGGCCGCTCGGCCATCAGGCGTTCCATAAAGGTATCGAGATGTTGGCCCAGCCAGTTCAGGTCCGTCAGCAGGTGCGGGTCTTTCTCGAAGCTGTTATAACTCGCCCGCAGCCGGTTCTGGACCAGCTTGAGCAGGAACCGATGCAGGAACGGCCGACCGACCGCCCATTCTGCTGATTTCACAAGAACGCCGATCGCGTGGGCCCGAGTCCGATCAAGCCGCCTGACAAGCTGTACCAT
>PWKM01000305.1 GCA_003559755.1 Planctomycetota bacterium | reverse complement strand
TATTACCAGACCGGAGACGAAGCGTACCTGAACAAAGCCCGCAACCTGCTTGAAAACGCCCTGCTCGGCCGGCGGCCCCGGTTCAGCTACCGCACAGGGGCTTGGACCAAGGAAGAGGCCAAACTGGGCCGGAGCGGCTACATTCACATCGCGATCGAACGGCTGAAACAGATGGGCCGGGCACCCGTCGCGGACGAATAAGCGGCTGGAGCGGAGAGGCAAAGGCCAACCGGACGTCGGTGGCGGTGCGCAAGAGCAACTGTATCAGCCGAAAGGAATAGTTCACCATGCGATACTGTCTGGCGGCCATATCCATCACCCTGTTCACCGCAATCGCCCTGGCCGGGCAGGGGCCACAGGGCTACGATATATTGAAGGTCCAGCGCGAGGAGGTGTTCGAGTTCGCCCGGAAGCCGCAGATCACCCGCGACGGCGATAACGTCTCGATCACGTTTGAAAGCAAGGCGTTCTGCGACGTCACCGTGGTCATCGAGGACTCCGGCGGCCGCATCATCCGGCATCTGGCAAGCGGCGTACTCGGCCCCAACGCCCCCGAACCGTTCCAGAAGAACTCGAAGCAGCAGACGCTCGTCTGGGACGGGAAGGACGACGCGGGGGCCTATGTCGATGACCTCGAAGCCGTTCGTGTCCGCGTGTCACTCGGCCTGAAACCCCAGTTCAAGCGGACGCTTTACTGGCATCCGGGCAAGACGGGCGGCCGGTGGTGGGCCATCGCACCCGGGACCGACGGCGTGTACGTCTTCGCCAGCGGACGGGGCATCGACCACCTCCGCAAGTTCGACCACGACGGCAACTACGTCCGAACGGTCTATCCGTTCCCCTCCGCTGAGATTGACGATATGGCGGGGCTGATCTTTCATCGCTTTCCCGACGGTGCCGAGGTACCCATCAAGCCCAATTGGCTGCAATCCACCCTCCTGATGAGCGGCGACAACTGTCATCGCCCCACGTACCAAGACGGCAGGTATGACGGGATTCAGTCGAAGATGTTTGCCGACGGAGGAATGGGCGGCACGGCGGGGCACGGACTGGCAGCCCGCGCCGGACGGCTGGCCCTTGTCGGACATCGGTTCAGCCGGTTTGGTACCGACGGCGGCTCCGTCGGCGAGACGAGCATCCACGGACCAGATATCGCGTTCCGGGCCGACCGCGCACTGTGGCGAGCGACGCACGAGCACCAGGGGGCCGAAGTGCCCTACGTCCGCCCCAAGCGTGCCGCGTTGAGTCCCGACGGGGAACGGCTTTACCTGGCCCGATATAACGAAACCCTCGCCGGCCATGGCGGCGTCACCCTCTGGCGGCATCGGATCAAGCATGTCCGATACGACGGCGATGACGCGCCGGACGTGTTCGTTGGGTCCGCACAGAAGGGCAAGGCCGATGGCGAATTCAACATGCCGGCCGACGTGGCGGTGGACTCCCTGGGGCGTGTGTACGTCGCCGACCACCATAACGACCGGGTTCAGGTCTTCGACCCCGATGGAACACATCTTCAGAATATTTCGGTCAGGCGGCCCTCACAACTCGATGTCCATCCCGAGACCGGCGAGATATACGTCTTCTCCTGGGCATTGCCTCTTGATATCGGTGGGCGAAACAACTTCCTCGGCACCTTCCCGTCGATGGAGAGAAGGGGCGAGGGGCATACTTACTTCCGGCTGACTCGCTTCTCCGCCTTGGACGAGGCCCGCGAGTTGGACTCGTGGGACCTGCACGAGATTACGGGGCTGACGCGGACCCGGGCGAGCAACGTCGAAATCTATGCTGCTGTGGACTTCGAGTCAGACCCGCCACGAGTCTGGATCACCGCCCCATCGCCCGTCGGGGCTCGAAATCCCTCGGGATTGGGAGTTGTCCTGCTGGAGCTCGAGGGCAACCGATGGACTGTCAAACGCGACCTCCGGCACGAGGCAGCCCGCAGCATCATCCGAACAGCCCCGGCCGCACATAACCGGCAGCGGCTGTACGTCAACCACGCCGACGGCATGCTGTACCTGCTAGAGGGCGACACCTCGCATGGCAAGGCGACCAAGCAGGCGCTTCGATTCGATCCCAATACCGGGCGAATGCGGGCCATCGACCTGCCGATGAGCATCGAGGACATGGCGTTCGACCTCGAGGGATACGCCTACCTGCGCACCTCGGAAATGCTCGTGCGGTACGACCCGACGAGCTGGCGCGAAGTCCCGTTCGACTACGGCGAGGAACGCGACCGGCATCACTTCGGCAGCGGCGGGGGCGAGCGAAGCACTCGCGTACTCAGCGGCGCCATCTTCCCCGGCAACCGCGGCTGGCACCACGGCGGGATGCACGTCTCCGCCAGGGGCGACATCGTCGTCTCGGCGCTCTATAGCGTCGAGGAGCAGGCACGCCGGAGCGACTCGGTGCATGACGCCGAGGGGTTCCAGCCGAGAATGTATCCCGGCCGTCGGTACGATTACGGCGGGCGGTTCGGCGGCATCCTCGTACACGTCCTGGACCGCCACGGCCAGATGGTCCACGCCGACGCCATCCCGGGGCTCAGTACTTTCGTGAACGGCACGGCCATCGACGCCAACGGCGACATCTACCTGCTCGAAGCGGCCACGGCGGTCATAAACGGCGAGCGCCATTTTAACGATCATGCCGGTACGCTGATGAAACTTACCCCGGGCGAAAGCCGGCTGCTGGCACCCAGCGGCGCACCGGTCCCCTTGGGTGGCAGGCCGGACAGGCCAACCGACCTACACAGTCGGACCGGCACCGCCTGGGCCGAGAACGCCCACTGGTTATACCCCGGCGTCGGATGGGGCGGATTCAACGCAGGCACCGGATGTGCCTGCCCCAACGCCCGGTTCTCGCTCGACTACCTCGCCCGCAGCTTTACCCCCGAGATCGACCGCTATAACGTGGGCGTGCTCGACAGCGCCGGGAACCTGATCCTCCGCGTCGGCCAGTACGGGAACGTGGACGACGGGATGCCGCTGGTCGAGCGCGGAGGCCCGCCCAACACACGGTCCATCGGGGGCGACGAAACCGCCTTGAAACACGCCCCCTACGTCGCCACCCACACCGACCACCGCCTGTTCATCGCCGACCCGGGCAACGCCCGCATCGTCAGCGTGAAACTTGGATACCACGTCGACGAAAGAGTCGCCCTGAAAGATATCCCCGAGAAGGAATGATCAATGTGTACCCTTACCCGCATGACGCATCGAGCCCGACTCATATCACTGTGCCAGACAGCCCTTTGCCTGTTTGTTGTGCTCGGCACGGCGGGCGTGGCCCGGTCGGAGACGCCTCTCCGGGACTTCTCTGTCGATCGACAGGAAGTGTTCGAATTCGAGGAGAAGCCGCGCGTCGCCGTCGATGGCGACGATGTGACCATCACCTTCGTGAGCAAGGGCTTCTGCGATGTGACCGTGGTCATCGAAGATTCCGGCGGCCGGATCATCCGGCACCTGGCCAGCGGAGTGCTCGGTCCGAACGCACCGGAGCCGTTCCAGCAGAACTCGCACAGACAAAAGATCGTCTGGGACGGCAAGGACGACGCCGGGGCTTATGTCGATGACAAGGACGCGGTGACCGTCCGCGTCTCGCTCGGCCTCAAGCCGCGCTTAGAGCGGACTCTGTTCTGGCACCCGGGCAAGCCCAGCGCCCAGGGCGACTACTCGGCCTTCAGGGGACAACGGCTCGCTCTTGCGGCGGTCCCGGAGGGCGTGTTGGTTTTC
Source organism: Planctomycetota bacterium (assembly GCA_003559755.1). Taxonomy (GTDB): domain Bacteria; phylum Planctomycetota; class PUPC01; order PUPC01; family PUPC01; genus PUPC01. The sequence continues at coordinate 276 of PWKM01000305.1, read as the reverse complement.
GACAGCGGCCAGGGCGTTGACCATCTTCGCCTCTTCGACCGCGACGGCAACTACCTGCGAACAATCTACCCGTTCCCGAATCAGAAGATCGAGAATGTCGAGGGGCTGATCTATCACCAGTTCCCCGATGGCCCGAATCTTCCCGTCAAACCGAACTGGCTGCAATCGACGTTTCTCCAGAGCGACACGAACTGCGTACGCCTCGCCTATCAGGACGGCCAGTATCGCGGATATCAGAGCAAAGAGATTGCGACCGGCGGAATAACCGGGGCGGCG
>PWKM01000144.1 GCA_003559755.1 Planctomycetota bacterium | reverse complement strand
GGCGTCGAACGGTTCACCCTGCCCGACGAGCACAACTTCATCAGGATATACCGGCAAATCGCCGACACCAACGGCGGTTCTCTGGGCCGGCAGGCCCTGCACAAGCTCGCACAGATTTTCGAGAACCGACGCCAGTACCCGACCGCCGCCGAGGTCTGGCGCGAGTGCATCGAGCGGCATGGACCCGGCCAGGGCAGGCAGCAGCGGCTCGACCAGATCGTCGGAAATTGGGGCCAGTTCGAACAGGCGGTCCAGCAGCCGGCCGGCGACGGGCGCGGGGCGGAGGTCTTCTTCCGGTTCCGGAACGCCGAGTCGGTCACACTCACCGCCCACAAGATCGAAATCGAAAAGCTGCTCGACGACGTCAAGGCGTACATCCGCTCGCGGCCGGAGCGCATCGACTGGCAACGACGAAGCATCGACAACATCGGCTGGCGGCTCGTACATGCTAACCAGGAAAGGTACCGCGGCGAGCAGGTCGCCCAATGGACGAAGAACCTGACACCGCGCCCGAACCACTTCGACAGACGGGTCACGATCAACACGCCGCTCCAAGACGCCGGGGCATACCTGCTGAGAGCCGAGGTGAATGGCGGGAACTCGTGCTTTATCGTCGTCTGGCTGAACGACACGGCGGTCATCCATAAAAATATGGACAACGCCGCGTTCTTCTATGTCGCCGACTCCGTCACCGGCGAGCCAATCCAACGGGCGAACGTCGAGTTCTTCGGCTATCGCCAGCGCTGGACCCGAGGCCGGACCTACGAGATCGACATCGAGAACTTCGCCCGCCACACCGACGCCGACGGCCAGATCATCCTCGACAATCAGGAACTGCCCGGCGACCACACCTGGCTCATCATCGCCAGGACCGACGACGGGCGCTTCGCACACCACGGGTTCACCAACGTCTGGATGCGTGCCCGACACGACCGCGACTATCGGGAGACACGGACGTTCATCATCACCGACCGCCCGGTCTACCGGCCCGATCACACCGTCAAGTTCAAGATGTGGGTGCGCCACTCGCAGTACGACAAGGAAGACGTCTCCCAGTACGCGAACCAGGATTTCACCGTCCGCATCAACGACGCCCGCGGCGAACAAGTCCTCGAGCAGCGGATGACGACCGACGAGTACGCCGGGCTCGATGGCGAATACGAGCTGCCCTCCGACGCATCGCTCGGGCAGTACCAGATTTCGCTGTGGCAGGGGCAGCGCCGCGTCGGCTCGAACAGCTTCCGCGTCGAAGAGTACCGCACGCCCGAGTTCGAGGTCAGCGTCGAGGCGCCGACCGAGCCGGTGATGCTCGGCGACACCATCACTGCGACGATCAAGGCCGACTACTACTTCGGGGCGCCCGTCACCGATGCGACGGTCAAGTACAAGGTCGAGCGCCGCGACCACGACGCTCGCTGGTACCCGGTGATGTACTGGGACTGGTTCTACGGCCCCGGCTACTGGTGGTTCGTCTACGATTACCCCTGGTACCCCGGCTGGCGGCGGTGGGGCACGCCCGCCCCGCGCTGGCACTGGTTCGGCACGCGGCAGAGCCCGCCCGAGCTGGTGATGGAGAACGAGGTCGAGATCGGGCCGGACGGCACGGTCGGGGTCGAAATCGACACGAGCATCGCAAAAGAAATATACGGGAACACCGACCACAGGTACACGATCACCGCCGAGGTCGTCGACCAGTCCCGCCGTACCATCGTCGGCTCCGGCGACGTGATGGTCGCCCGCGAGCCGTTCAAGGTCTATGCCTGGGTGGACCGCGGACACTATCGCGTGGGCGATACCATCAACGCCAGCTTCTCCGCCCGGACCGTCTCCGGGCAGCCAGTCAAAGGCGAAGGCGTCCTCACCTTGTACGAGATATCGTACGACGAAGAGGCGAAGCCGGTCGAAAACAAGGTCGATGAGTGGGCACTCGATACCGACGTAGCGGGCCGGGCCGACCGCCAACTGCACGCCCACAAGCCGGGCCAGTTCCGCCTGTCCTACAAGCTCACCGACGCGAACGAAAACACCATCGAGGGCGGATACGTGTTCATCGTCGCCGGCGAGGGGTTCGACGGCTCCGACTTCCGGTTCGACGCCATCGAGCTGGTCCCCGACAAGAGCGAGTACGAGCCGGGCGAGAACGTGGCCCTCCGGGTCAACACCAACCGCATCGGCAGCACCGTGCTGCTGTTCGTCCGCCCCACGAACGGCGTCTATCTGAAGCCGAAGGTTCTGCGGCTGGACGGCAAGAGCGTCGAGGAGCAGATCGAGGTGACGAAGAGGGACATGCCCAACTTCTTCGTCGAGGCGGTGACCATCAGCGGCGGCGAGCTGCACACCGCCGTCCGCGAGATCATCGTCCCGCCCGAGGAGCGGGTGCTCGAGATCGAGGCGACGCCGTCGAAGACCGAATACGAGCCGGGCGAGGAGGCGGAGGTCGCCCTCCGGGTGACCGACATCGACGGCGAGCCGTTCGTCGGGTCGCTCGCACTGACCATCTACGACCGGGCAGTCGAGTACATCTCGGGCGGCAGCAACGTGCCCGAGATCAAGGCCTTCTTCTGGAAATGGCGGCGAAGCCACCAGCCGAGGACCTTTTCCTCGCTGAACCGAGGCGAGGGGAACATGGACCCGCCCGGCAGGCGCGGGCTCAGCTACCTCGGCATCTTCGGACGGAGCATCGTGGATCTGCCCTCCGAACTCGAAAAGCTGGTGGAAGATCGGGACGGGGAAGGGAGAAGGCGGGGAGGAGGGTTTGGCGAACCTCCGCCGCCCGGTGCTCCACAACGGATGCTCGCAATGGAGGGAGCACCGGAAGACGCGATGATGGAACGGGCCGCGGCCGACATGGCCGCTCCACCGGGCGAGCCGGCGGCCGAGCAGGTCGAGCCGACCGTGCGGACCGAGTTCGCCGACACCGCCCTGTGGGTCGCCTCGTTGACGACCGACGAGGACGGAACGGCGTCCGTCCAGCTCACCATGCCCGACAACCTGACCGGCTGGAAGATCAAGACCTGGGGGATGGGGCACGGGACGAGGGTCGGACAGGCCGAGACCGAGGTCGTCACCCGGAAGAACCTGATGCTCCGGATGCAGACGCCCCGGTTCTTCGTCGAGACGGACGAGATCATCCTCTCCGCCAACATCCACAACTACCTCGATGAAGAGAAGGACGTCGAGGCCGTGCTCGAACTCGACGGCCCTTACCTCGAGGCGCTGGAAGAGACCCGGAAGACGGTCACCGTCCCCGCCGACGCCGACCGGCGCGTGGACTGGCGGGTCCGCGCCGTCTCGGAGGGCACCGCCGTGGTGCGGATGAAAGCTCTGACCGACGTCGAGTCCGACGCGATGGAGAAGAGCTTCCCCGTCTATGTTCACGGGATGCTGAAGACCGAATCGTGGAGCGGGGCGCTGCGGCCCGACGACCGGTCCCAGACGATCACCATCAACGTGCCGGAGGAGCGGCGGATCAACGAGTCGCGGCTCGAGATCCGATACTCGCCGTCGCTCGCCGCGGCAATGGTCGACGCCCTCCCCTACCTCGTCGATTACCCGCACGATACCACCGACACCCAGCTCAACCGGTTCCTGCCCACGGTCCTCACCCAGAAGATACTCATCGACATGGGCCTCGACCTGGAGGAGATTCGGGACAAGCGGGCCAACCTGAACGCCCAGGAGCTCGGCGACCCTGCCGAGCGGGCGAGACAGTGGAAACGGTTCGACCGCAACCCGGTGTTCGATCCCGATACCGTCGATGACATGGTCCGCAGGGGCGTCCGCCACCTCACCGAACGCCAGCTCTCCGACGGCGGCTGGGGCTGGTTCAGCGGCCGGCGCGAACTGTCCAGGCCACACACCACCGCCTACGTCGTCCACGGCCTGATGCTCGCCCGCGAGAACGATGTCGCGATCGTGCCCGACGTGCTCGAGCGGGGCGTCCGGTGGCTCACCAACTACCAGGACCGGCAGGTCGAACGCCTGAAGAACTGGCCGGACAAGCACCCGCGCAAACAGAGAGCGG
>PWKM01000213.1 GCA_003559755.1 Planctomycetota bacterium | reverse complement strand
GGAGCCGCCATCTTTATACGAGGGAGAGTTGCCGGCTGGAGAACATCTGCCGGGGTCGATTTCCGGATTTCAGCATCGAGAACGACATAAACCCAGCAATATCGGTCCAAAACTGAGGTAAAGACTTTTCCCCCCGACCGCTATCTACCTCTCAGCCAACATCTTGAGATCAACGCAAATGGCTCATGCGGGTTGTCCGCGAGAACATTGGAAGCCGGTGAACCTGTGTGTGGGGTTGATCAGGGCGTTCAGAGTTCACAGGCCCAGAGGTAGCCGCTGCGTTCCCTGTTGTCGGTTTCGCCGACATAGACGGTGTCGTTGAGGATGGCGAGCCCATGGCATCGGAAGCAGGTGGTGCCGTCCTCGGCTGCGACGCGGCCGAGGTAGTCGAACTTGCCGGCGTTGCGGTCGTAGCGTGCGAGGTTGGGGGCGCCGTCGGACCCGCCGCAGACGTAGATCAGCCCGTCGTCGGCGAGGAACATGCCGGGCAATCGGATGCCGGCGAACGGTTTCCCGAGGTATTCGATCTCTTTCGAGATCGGGTCGATCCGGATCATCTCGCCCAATGCGGAGCCGGCGTACAGGTAGCCGTCGCCCCCGTTGAGCATCGAATCGATGGGCCCGGCGCCCAGGTACATCACGTTCGCGGCCTTGTATGCCTCGGGGAAGGCGCACCCCTTGGGGAACTCGTAGGTGTCTGTATCCGGCAGGTATCGGAAGAACTCTTGCCGGCCGATGGAGTACGTGCCCCACACGCCGCCTTCGTCATCGATGGCCCCGATATGCGGGATCGATTCCATTGGGTCGTGCCGGACCAGCGTGTTGCTCCCGATGTCAAACACACCGAACCCGGCGGCAGGCATGGTGTAGAGGTACATCTTCTTGCGGTCGGGATCGTAGCAGCTCGCCTGATAGAACTGGCCGCGGATGGGCGCGGCGATGAGGTCGAACTCGTCGTCGTCGATCCGATAGCGGACCAGCTTGCCGCCGTTGCTGTCGATGGTCTGTGAGATGGGCTTGAGGGTGGAGGTCGCGAAATAGAGCGCGTTTTCCTCGGCATTCAGCCAGATCCCTTTGTGAATCTTCGCCTCGGTGTCTTCCCATATCCCGCTCTGCCCGTAGCCGCAGGACCGGAACTCGCCGGTGGCCGGGTCGAACTCGACGAGCAGGTCGCCGACCCCGTTGGTGCAGCCGATGAACAGCGTGCCCCGGACCGGATGGACTCGCATGGATACGAAACAGTAGCGTTTTTCGGCGATCTCCTCCCGATGCTTCTCGGTCGCGAATATCTCCTCGTCCGAACTGCCGGTTACATTAACGGCGTAATCTTTGTAAACGTGATAGGTGACTTTCACCGAGCTGACTCCTTATCGTCTGCAGGAACATCGGACTGCTTCGGCAGCCCGAATCAATAATCGTCCGGGCCGAATTCTACGGCCCCACGAGACGAAGTCAATTCCATCCACGCCCTTACCGAAGCCACCTCCGACAAGGGGGTGGCAGTTTGCTCAATCAGCCGCTTCATCGAGGTAGCGTTGGGCCTTTTCTCTGATGGCGGGGAACGGGTCCTCCTCGGCCAGATGCCGGAGGGCCGCCCGCGCACGTCGGCCGCCCAGGATGCCGAGTGCCCGGGTGATGTGGAGCCGGTGGTCGAAGCGCACCTCGTCGAGCTTGGCGACGAGGGCGGGCACGACCCTCCGGTCCCCGATGGCGGCGAGCACGTCGGGGATATATCTCGTTCCGGGCGACTCGTCCGGTGCTTCTTCCCACTTATCGAGGAGCGGGCCGATCATCCGGGGATGGGGGTTCCGGGCCAGTGCCTTGCACACGAAAACGGTGAGGTCGAGGTTGGCGACGGGCAGAATCTCGAGCAGTTTGTCCATGGCGTCGGGATAATCGCCCAGGTCCTCGGCGGCCATCCACTGTCGGCCGAGCCGCCAGCCGCCGTGGGCGGCCGGTTCGCCCTCATTGAGCAGCTCGATCAGTTCCTCCATCCGCTCATCTGGTTCCATGTTGCCCGGGCCGGCCTGGGGGAAGAACCCGCTGGTCTGCCGCAGGTCGGTCTCGGGAGTCTCGACCACCCGCCGACGGGTCATGTCGGCCGGATGCGGCGATGCGACCCGGAATGCGGCCTCTCCCTCGTCGTCGGGCAGGATGTTCTCGTCGGTCGCCGGATGTTCGGGCGCATCAGTGGCGGTGATCCGGATCGACTCCATCCGCAGGGCGCCCTGGTTCCAGTGGAAGTCGTAGTTGGAAACAACGTCCTCTTCGACCTCGGGGACGGTGATCCGGAAGTAGTAGGGGCTTCGCGTCGCCCGCCGCACCACTCGAAACCGCTCGCCGTTCACGCTGTAGATGATCTCGACCTCCGGATGCAGGTCCTTTGCTTCCGGATGGGCATCGTTCCTCTCGTAGGTGACTCGGACGACGTTATCGCCGGGCCGGAGGTGGGGGAGGGTGCGCTGGTTGAGCATGCGGCCGCCGGTGAGCGTCAGGTTTCGGATGCCGACCGACTGCGGCTCGTCGGTCGCCCGGAGCTTGGCCTTGACGTAGAAAGTATAGGCGGTATAGACGTTCGGCAGGTCCACCTTCCAGGCGTCCAGGCCGATGTTCATATCGAGGGCCTGTTCGCCCGGCTCGTGCTGGTCGTAAACGGGCAGCCAGGTTTCGCCGTCGAGCGAGATGAGCAGCCGGCAGATGTCGTTCTCGGCGGAGGCGAGCTCGGCCGCGATGGAAGCGTCGGCCAACACGTTGGGCCGGGCCATTCGCCAGACGATGGTGGCGGGTTTCCCGGCCTCTTTCGGGTGGATGAGCCCGTCGGTCGTGGTGACGTTCGAGCCGCTGTAGGCGTTGGTCATGTCGGCGGCGAGCGTCTGGATTTCTTCGCCGACGATTTTGTCCATCGTATTTGCGTCTGGTGCGAAGGGGTGCCGGTAATACTCCCGTTCGAGGGCGGCCCGCTTATCGCGTCCGCTCGGTACGATGTGTCCCTGATTGGCCCAGCTCCGCAGGCGCGTCTCGCCCGGCCGGAGGGTCATATGCCCGCTGTGAGTCTCCTGCGGTTGCATCACGTGGCGGTGAATCCGTGCCCGCATCACGGGATTGGTCCAGGTGCTGACCCACTCGTTCTCCTCGTCCCAGAAATAGTAGCGTGCCTGCGGGTCGAAGTCGTGGTATCGGTAGTTGCCATCGCTGTCCTTGTATCGGAGTGCGGCGACAGTGTGCCCCCAATGGCAGTGGTCGATGGCGATGTATCCGCCCGCTCGCCACAGGGCAGTCATCGCCCAGCTCAGGCCGTCGCATTGATGGTGGCCATAGACGGCGAAAATCTTGTGCGGGTCGGTGACGGGCCGGCCGGGGTCCTCCACCTCGAACACATAGCCGCCCCCCGTCGAGCTGACGAGGATTCGGAACCATTTCCAGAGGGCGAGCGCCTTGTTCTCCCCGGATGCGTTCGTTACATCTTCGAGGCGGAAAATGTCCTCGACGGCCGATTCCAGCGTGGTGGCGTCGGGCCAGCGGTTGAACGCGACGTTGACATCGACCAGGGCGTCGTCCGGGGCGACCGCCGTGTCGTAGATGTGCTCCCGCTGGAACTCGGGCGGTGAGGTGCGGCAACCCGTCATCACCAAAACCGCGATAAGGGCGGCTGCAGCGAGGATAAGCCGGGCTCTGGTCGAGACTGTCATGCTCTTCTCCTGGAATGGCCGGTCTGTACTGGAATCCGCCGGGGCGTTCCCCGGCGACACTCGAGCTATTGCCTCCTCTCAAGCAGACGAGCAGGGAGAGCAACCGGTCTGCCCCACCCTGTTCAACCTGTCTATTCCGGAGCGACCGCCTTCGACGGGTCGGGCCGGAAGAGCCACCACTGGGGGTCGGTATAGCCCCCTGCTGTGCGCACAAACACATCGTTGACCGGGTCGTAGGCCAGCGTATGCCAGCTCGGGCTGGGGCCTTCTGCTTCTTCCGGCAGTTCGAGCACCCGCCATTCATTTTCTTCCGGGAAGTAGAACGCGACCGTCGGCG
>PWKM01000059.1 GCA_003559755.1 Planctomycetota bacterium | reverse complement strand
CGACAAGGGTAGACCCCGATCCCCCCACCGGGCGCTCTCACGGAAGCGAAAGAGCTTGACACGCTGCCTTGTATGGAGATAGGGTTGCGGGCAGTGTTTGATGCGGCGGCGTCTCCACGAAGCTACTTTTTGATCAACGCCCTTGAATCCTAGGAGGAATTATGGCCTCGAAATATCGGTCATCAGCACGAAAATCGGAGAGAACCGGTGGGCTCGCGCTGGTGGCGTTCTGTGCATCATTGGTGGTCGCCCAGCCGGGCCTCTCCGATACACCCCGGATGCGGGCGGTTCGCACGTTCGCCGACAATGTGCTGGAAAAGTGCCGCGACCAGTGGAGCGGAGAGGAGACGCCCCTGCTCGCCGACGGGATCAACCTGGAGACCGGCGAGCCCGTGGTCTGGCGCAATCGCGGACGCGAGTACATCATCCACAACCTCGCCAGCCAGCAGAACCTGTTCCGCGTCCTGACCGCCCTGACCAATCTGACCGGAGAAGAACGGTACAAGAACGCAGCGAAGGAGTCGATCCGATACCATTTCGAGCATCTCGTCTCGGACTGCGGCTTGCTGCGGTGGGGCGGGCACCAGATCATCGACCTCCGCACACTCGAACCTGTCGGCGATTTCGATGCCGACTGCCACGAGCTGAAATGGAATCTCCCCTACTATGAACTTCTGTGGGAAGTGGATTCCGAAGCCACACGGGGATACCTGCGGGCGCTGTGGCGAGCCCATATCCTCGACTGGCATACCCTGGCATTGAACCGGCACGCTCCCTACCGGCGGGGAGCACCGCCGACCGACGCTCTCTGGGAGCGGGATTTCGCCCCACCGGCCCCGTTCTTCGAATCCGATGGACTCTCGTTTTTGAACTGCGGAGCGGACTTGATCTATGGCGGAGCGATGCTGTATCTGCTGGGCGAGGAACAGCCCGCGCTGACCTGGGCCAAACGGCTGGCGGAGATGTACACCCGCGCCCGGCACCCCGAGACGGGGATGGGCGCATATCAGTTCACCCGACCGAGGCGGCGGCGGGAGCCGCCGGAAGAAGGACCGCTGACCGACCGGCTGACGTGGAGTTCTTACGGCGACCGGATGGAGAACAAGTTCGCGCAGTCGGGCAGCACCGACCCGGACGACGAGTTCTACAATCCGGTCAAGGGCAAGGTCGCCGATGACGGGCTGCCGGTCGCGCGTGAGGGATGGGCCTGGTATTTCAGCGGCGGATTCCCAATCTATACCCTGGCTCAACTGCACCTCGCCGAATCCATCGGCGAGGGGGGCGAGGGTTTTGCGGAGGACGCCGCCGACCACCTCGAGGCACACGCCCGACACGCATACGACCCCGAGGCAAACCACTTTCGCCCGATGTGGGCCGACGGGACCGACGTGACCGGGCTGACCATCCCGCGCACGGGCTACGGGCCGGGCGGCCGGGGCGAGCCCTACCACCCCCGACCGGCCACGCCCAGGCACCTGGCAGCATACGCCCGGGCCTATCGCCTGACCGAGCGCGACATCCTGTGGGACACCGCGCGCCGCATGGCTCGCGGCCTGGGGCTGGGCGACATCGGCCGCCGGCCGGGAGAGGAAGTCAAACTCGATATGGACACGGCTCGCTCCGATCCGAGGTACATATTCGCTCTCATCGAGTTACACCGAGCGGCCCGGGAGCCCGCCTACCTGCGGCTCGCCGAGCGGATCGGGGAGAACATCCTCGAACAGCGATTCCACGACGGGTTCTTCCTGCCGGACAAATTTCACCTCAACGCCAATTTCGATGCCGAGGAGCCGCTCGCCCTGCTCGCGCTGGAGGCGGCCCTGCGCGGCGAGCCGGAGAAGGTCCCCGCCTACGTCGCCGGGCGCGGCTACATCCACGGTCGGTTCGATGGGCACGGCCGCACCTATGACCACCGGGCCATCTGGGGCCGGGTACGGACCATCCGGCTGCTGGTCGAGGACCAACGCAACGTCGAGACCGCCTATCGGGGCCGCCAAATCGGGACGCCGTCGATTGCAAACGGCTCTTATCGATTCGACGGCCAGAGGGACGCGTTCGTCTGGGACGATGCATCGACGGGCTTCGAAGACGGCGACCGGTTCAGCATCGTTCTGCGAGCGCGGATGTTCGACGACAATCGCTTCCTCTGCGCCTGGCGCTATCACCTCTCGCGGCAGGCCTTCCGCACACGCGGCAACGATCCGCTGACCGTCGAACTGCCCGTCGATGATGACGCCCTCTACCACATCGTCGTCACCTATGACGGGGCGGGCGATGACGGCGAGCGGACGCTCAAGGTGTACATCGACGGCGAACTTGCGGGCACGGACACCGGGAAAGGTTCGCCGCTGTCCACTTATGACGCCCGCCCATTGAATGTCGGCCGCACCGAGCACAGCCGGGGCATTTACTCCAACGTCGCTGTGCAGGACGGCGTCCGCATTTACTCCGGCCGTGTGCTCAGCCCGGCGGAGGTCAAACGCCTGGCCGCCGAATGACGTACTCCGCCCTGGCGGAGGGGTTCAGTCCGACGGCGACAAACGAACGGCCGGCGGGAAGTTCGCCGAACCCTCCCCGAGTTTCGGGCGCGATTGTCTGATCGCCCCTTTCCGAGAGGGCATCCGGACCAAGGTTACTGATCCCCTGGGCGGTCATTCTGGTCCCGCCGGTGGGTGGTAGCCCGGCGAATGGCCCCTTCCCCGAATCGGTCGGCGATGTCGTCCACTGCCCGGTCGAGCGCCGCCATCCGCTCCCGCTCCTCCGTGTTGAACAAAGAGAGCTGTTGTTCGTCTGCCGGTGCGAGCTGCGAGGCGGTCACCCCGATGAGGCGGAGCGGCCGCCGCTGCTTTGCAGCCCACGCCGAGAATATCCGCTCGGCGGCCCGCCAGAGTTCGTCGGTGAGCGAGATCGGCCGATCCAGCGTGGTCGACCGGGTGATGGTGGTGAAGTCGTTGTATCGCAGCTTGATCGTCACGGTCCGTGCAGCGAGGCCCTGGCGGTGCAGGCGGCGGGCGACGTTCTCGACCTGGGCAAGGAGTGTGGCCCGGAGGTCGTCCAGGTCGGCGATGTCGCGGGCGAAGGTCTGCTCGCGGCCTATGCTTTTCGCCCGGCTGTCGGGCACGACCGGGCGCGGATCAATCCCCTCAGCGAGTTTCCGGAACCCATCGGCGGCGTCGCCCAATATCCGGTGCAGGGCTTCTTCATCCAATGCCCTCAGTTCGCCGATGGTCTCAATCCCGAACCGCCGCAGGCGTTCCTGCCCTGTTGGCCCCAGCCCCCACAGTTTGGACACGGGCAGCGGGTCGAGCACGCGGTGGATGTCTCCGGGATTGATGACAACCAGCCCGTCGGGCTTTTCGAGGTCGCTGGCCAGCTTGGCGAGCGATTTATTCGGGGCGACGCCCACGCTCGCCGTCAGGCCGATCTCGTCCCGGATACGGTCCTTGATTCGCCTGGCGATCTCTTCGCCCGAGCCGAACAGTGCCCGGCTGCCGGTGACGTCGAGGAACGCTTCGTCGATGCTGAGCGGCTCGACGAGCGGGGTGAATGATTCGAGGACGGCGAACACCCGGTCGCTGACCTCGGCATACCGCCGGCCACGCACCGGGAGCACGATGGCGTCCGGGCACAGGCGGATGGCGGCGGTCATCGGCATCGCCGACCGGCATCCATATTTGCGGGCCTCGTAACTGGCGGTGCTCACGACGCCGCGGCCTTCCGGGCTGCCGCCGACCAGCAGCGGCTTCCCGCGAAGTTCCGGTCGGTCCAGCTTCTCCACGGCGGCGAAGAACTCGTCCATGTCCACGTGGAGAATCTGTCGATCGCCCATCGATTACGGCTCCACCAGCCCGAGCCGTTCGGCCACGTCCTCGTATTCGGGCGCATCGGCGTAGAGCTTTTCGAACTCGCTCCGTGCCCGGCTTGTCCTGCCCGACTGTTCGTACACACAGGCCCGCTCATAGCGGATATCCCGCAGGAGATCGGCCGGTCGGTCCTTCTTCCGCCTCAGGGCGTAGGTGAGCGTATCGCGG
>PWKM01000285.1 GCA_003559755.1 Planctomycetota bacterium | reverse complement strand
GTTCGTCCGCAAGCCGACGCTGACGCGGGAGGGCGACGACGTGACCATCTCCTTCGAGACGGCGGGCTGGTGCGACGTGACGGTCGCCATCGAGGACGACCGAGGCGCCATCATCCGCCACCTGGCGAGCGGGGTGCTCGGCCCGAACGCCCCCGATCCGTTCCAGTGGAACACGCGAAGGCAGACGCTGGTCTGGGACGGCAAGGACGACGCCGGGGAGTATGTGGACGACAAGGACGCGGTGACCGTCCGCGTCTCGCTCGGCCTCAAGCCGCGCTTCGAGCGGACGCTCTACTGGTCACCGCACAAGAGGGTCGGACCGCGTCGACCGGTTCTGTGCGCGGGCCCCGAGGGTCTCTATGTCGCGGACGGTCACGCCGTGGATCACCTGCGATTGTTTGACCAGACCGGTGAGTACCTGCGGACCGTGTACCCGTTTCCCCGTCTTGAGTTGGGCCGTGTTGTCGGTCTCCGTACTCACACTTTCCCCCAATCCGGCGAGACCCTTCCGCTGAAGGGCGGATTTCACCAGACCGGGCTGTTGACGTCGGGGGATACCGGCGGCCTGCGAGTTACGTCGTATGGCGAGGGCTATGCTGTACATGCCCTGGCAGCCCACGGCGAGCGGTTGGCGCTCGCCCGTTTCCGCCTCAACCGACTGGCGTCGGACGGCTCAACGGGTGGAGTTAATTTGGCCGGGCCAGAGATTGGTGTCCAGGTTCGCCGCCACGAAGGATATGGCCGTTACGTCGATTACACCGTCCCACCCCGCAGCATCGCTTTCTGCCCGGACGGCGAGTGGCTCTATATGACGGGGTTTGGCTGGGACAACGGCTGGTACGGCGGTGGGCACGAGTGGGTGCACGGCGTAACACGCATCCGATATGTTGACGGAGCCGAGCCCGAACTGTTCGCAGGTTCGGTTCAACAGAGACAGCACGGAACGGGCGACGGAGAGTTTCATGTACCCTCATCACTGGCCGTTGATGGCGAGGGCCGCGTCTACGTTTCAGACCACATGAACAACCGTGTTCAGGTGTTCAGCCCTGAGCAGGAACTGGTTGCGAGCTTGTCTGTGGAACGTCCGGCCCACGTGGCCGTTCACCCACAGACCGGCCAGATATACGTGTTTTCCTGGTTATTACGGAACCGGTCGGAAGACATCCACGACGTCAAACCCCAGCTGGTGCGCTTTGGCCCGATCGATGATCCCCAGCGCATTGCCACGTATCCGCTGCCGCTGCAAGTAAGCGAGCGCCTGTCCGGTTTCGATCGCGGTGGGGGCCAGCAGGCCAGCATCGCCCTCGACTGGTCGAGTGATCCACCTGCGATCTGGCTTTTTCCCGGCCCGGATGGCGGGATTCTCCGTCTGGTCGAGGAAGAGGGGGAACTCGTTCAAACTCTGAGCTTTCAGGCCCGAACACGGCGCGACGTGGTACGAACGGCCCCACCGACCCTTTGGCGCCAACGACTGTATGCCAACCCGAAGACCGGCATGATGTGGGTGGGCGAAGCCGACGCCGGCGTCGGGAAATCCTTTGCCCGAGCGCTGATGATTGATCCGCGAACAGGCCGCATCCGCGAAGAGACGATGCCGTTCGACGCCGAAGACATCTGCTTCGACCACAACGGCTTGATCTACCTGCGAACCGGGAAGCTCGTTGCCCGTTATGACCCGGCGACGTGGCGGGAGGTGCCATGGGATTACGGGGAAGAGCACGATTCGGTGGGGTTCGACGCCGGGAGAGATGGCCGCCGGGCGTCGGTCATCTCGGCACTGCGCACCCCGGGGCACCGCTCTCACTCATTCTGGCATCTGGGAGGGCTTCACGTCAACATCAGAGGACACCTGGTCGTAACCACCTGCAACGGCGAGAATCCCGGGATCCGGGCACCCGGCAGCCAGGAAAAGAGTGACTTTCAATTTGTCGGTCACCGGGCATATTCGCCCCGGATTTACCCGGGCCGGTTCCGGTGGGGCGAGATCCACGTTTTCGACAAACACGGCAGGCCCGTCGTCAAGGATGCGTTCCCCGGCATAGGACACATGAACGGGATCGGCATCGACGAACACGGCGCCATCTATGCCATGGTATCCGGCCACCGGATGATTGACGGAAAGATTTACGATCCGGATCTCGTCGACGATCTGTCCGAAACGCTGATTAAAGTCCGGGCCAGCGAAGCTCGTGTGCTCACTTCCGGCCGCGCCCCGGTCCAGTTGAAACCGGAGAATTACCCCGACCGCAAGCCGGACATCGGGGGCGATCAGGCATCGGGCGGCTCGGCCTGGGTCGAAGGGGCTGAGTGGTTCTACGGAGGCGTCGGATTCGCCGGCATGAACGCCGCTTGGGCCGGGGGAGGATGTTGCTGCTGGAACGCGCGGTTCGCCCTTGATTATTTCGCCCGCTCCTTCGCTCCCGAACTGCGACACTTCAGCGTCGCAGTGCTGGACCCCGATGGCAATCTGATTCTCCGCGTCGGGCAGTACGGCAACGTCGATGACGGGATGCCCCTGGTCAAGGACGGCGGCCCGCCGAACCCGCGGTCCATCGGCGGCGACGAGGTCGCCCTGTTCCACGGCGCCTACCTCGCCACCCACACCGATCGGCGGCTGTTCATCGCCGACGCCGGCAACGCACGCATCGTCAGCGTCAAACTCGGCTACCACACCGACGAAACAATCCCGCTCCGGGATGTAGAATAGATTAGGATTTGACGGTAAGTTTAGCTGCATTGCTCCAAACCGCAGAATGGTGGTATACTTTATTCCCATAACAGGTTATGGGCCGCCAACGCGAGGTGTTTTATGCGAATTCATCCGCTCCGATGTCTTTCCGTAATTGTTCTGGCTGCGGCAACGGCGTCTGCGGGCGAGACCGGCTATCTGCCCGAATCCCACTACGACGATGCCGACTGGGCGGCGATGCGCGACGAGCTTCAGGTCGCGCGGTCGGGCCCGTTCGAATTCGTCACTCGCCCCGTGGTCCGGCGCAACGGCGACGATGTGACCATCGAGTTCGAGGTCCGGGCCTTCTGCGATGTCACCGTCGCCATCGAGGACGATCGGGGCCGGATCGTTCGCCACCTGGCGTCCGGGGTTCTGGGGCCGAACGCTCCCGCGCCGTTCGAGAAGGACTCGCTGCGGCAGTCGATCGTCTGGGACGGCAAGGATGAGCAGGGCGCGTATGTCGACGAGAAGGATGAGATCGTCATCCGCGTCTCGCTGGGCCTGAACCAGCAGTTCGAGCGGAGCTTGTTCTGGAGCCCGAAGAAACGGATCGGCAGCTATCCCCCGACGATCGTCGCCACCGCCGAAGGGATGTACGTCGTCGAGGGGCTGGGCGTCGATCACATCCGCCTGTTCGACCGGGAGGGCGATTACGTCCGCACCGTCTATCCGTTCCCCAGGGATAAAGTCGAGGACGTGGTCGGGCTCGACAGGCGGCGTTACCCCCAGTCGGACGAGGAACTGCCGGTCAAATACGGGTTTCAGCAGGCGTCGCTGTTGCAGTCGGGCACGAGCAACTTGAACGCGGCGGCGAAGTACCACGGCGGCTGGGCGGCCACGACGATGGCCGTTTGGACGCCCGAAGACGGCGGCCCGGGCCGCATCGCCCTGGCCTATCACTATCTCGGCCGGCTGGCCACCGACGGCACAAGCGGGGACCTTCCGCACAAAGGGCCGCGGGTCGCCCAGAAAAAGACCTTGCGTCGGTCTGGGAGTTGGGGTGGGGACCGGGTGATCGGCCCGTCGAGCGCCGCGTTCAGCCCGGACGGGCGATACGTGTACCTCACCGGATACTCGTATCTGCAGCGGTATCCGGGCAACCGGGGCACGTGGCACGGGGTGTATCGAGTCGATTATGCGGAGGGCGAGGAGCCGGAGGTCTTTCTCGGCACAATGACCGAGAACGATTTCGGGAGTGAGAACGACCAGTTCATGGTCCCCACGTCCGTGGCGACCGACCCCGAGGGGCGGATTTATGTCTCCGACTTCATGAACGACCGGATCCAGATATTTTCGCCGGAGGG
>PWKM01000171.1 GCA_003559755.1 Planctomycetota bacterium | reverse complement strand
TTGTCAAACGCGCCGGGGTTCCTGATCTGTGGAAAAAGATGTTTGACAGCAAAAAAAGCCCCCCGTATAATGCTTGCTTCGTGGACTATTGAGATCGTACCGAAAGGAGGTGGTGCTCAAGGATTTGCCTGCCGCCGGGGCGTATGGCCCCAGATCGACGAAAAACAAGCGGCGCTCCCCGAGGCAAGAGTAATGGGCCGGGCGAGCGTCAGGATTGAATATCAAGGAGGAATGTCAGTGTCAGTAGCTGATAAGGTTTTTGAAATTGTAGCGGAGCGGATGGGAGAGAAGGCAGAGAACCTGTCCGAGCAGACCTCTTTCATCACCGATCTCGGTGCCGATTCGCTGGACCAGGTCGAGCTGATTATGGAGTTCGAGGACGGGTTCGATCTCACCATCCCCGACGAGGAGGCGGAGAAGATCGAGACGATCGGCGACGCCATCAAGTACATCGAGGAGCACACCTGATACGATGTCCGACAGGCGCCGAGCTGTCATCACGGGCCTGGGCGTCGTCTCGCCGATCGGCCAGGATATCGATACCTTCTGGGAATCCGCCCTGGCCGGCCGTTGTGGCATCGACCACATTCAGCGGTTCGACACGACCGGGCACAGCGTAACCATCGCCGGTGAGGTCGCCGACTTCGACCCGACCGCCTGGCTTCCGGCCAAGGAGGCGAACCGGCTCGACCTGTTCACCCAGTTCTCGCTGGCCGCGTCCGATCAGGCCGTCCGGGACGCCGGGCTCGAACTCGGCAAGGAGGACCCCTACCGCGTCGGCGTGGTCATCGGGTCGGGGGTGGGGGGGATTCGCGAGATGGAAGCCCAGACCCTCCGCCTGCACAAGGGCGGACCGTCCCGCGTCTCCCCGTTCCTCATCCCCAAGCTGATGGCGAACGCCGCCTCGGGCAACGTGGCCATCCGGTTCGGCGCCCGGGGCATCAACCTCGACGTGACCACCGCCTGCGCCTCGGCCACCCACGCCATCGGCGAGAGCTTGCTCGCCATCCGGTCGGGCGTCGCCGATGTCATCATCACCGGCGGGAGCGAAGCCACCATCTGCCCCATCGGGGTATCCGGCTTCGCCAACATGAAAGCGCTCTCCACCCGGAACGACGACCCCAAGACGGCGTGCCGACCGTTCGATAAGGACCGCGACGGGTTTGTTGTCGGCGAAGGAGCCGGGACCATCGTCCTCGAGGAACTCGAACACGCCCGCCGCCGCGGGGCGAACATCTATGCCGAGGTCGTCGGATATGCCGGGACCTGCGACGCATACCACATCACCGCACCGGAGCCGAACGGCACGGTCGCAGCCGGGACAATGAAACTGGCCCTGGAGGACGCGGGCCTGGACAAGAGCGACCTGTCGTACATCAACACCCACTCGCCCAGCACGCCGTTCGGCGACGCCATGGAGTGTGCGGCCATCCGCAACCTGTTCGGCAGCCGCGACCGGCAGCCCCCGGTCAGCGGCCTCAAGAGTATGGTCGGCCACCTGCTCGGCGCATCGGGCGCCCTGTCGGCCATCGCCATCACCCTCTCCATCCGTGACGGCGTGGTCCACCCGACCATCAATTATTCGACGCCCGACCCCGACTGCGACGTGGACTGCGTCCCCAACGAGGCCCGGGAGATGACCGTCGACGCAGCCCTCTCCAACGCGTTCGGGTTCGGTGGGCACAACGGCACCCTGGTGCTGGCCCGGGCGGGCTGAGCCGGAGTCCCTGCGTAGAACCATAACCAGCCGGACCGGCCGCCGGGAGCGGCACCATACATCATGCCTGTCCAACTGCAAAACATTCGCCTGGATATCGACGCCGAGCAGGCCGAACTGCTGCACCAGGCGGCGGGTCGGCTCGGCCTGCCCGCCGACGAGGTCCTCTCGGCACGGATCGTCCATCGGGCCGTGGACGCCCGCAAGCTGCGGCCGGCCCTGGTGTACACCATCGACGTCGAGCTCGCCCCGCACGTCAACGAGGCGTCCGCCGCCGAAGCGGCGGGCGGGACGGTGGTGGCCGAGCCGGAGGACCCGCTGCTCGAACTCGAGCCGGGCGATGAGCCGCTGCCCGGCCGACCGGTCATCGTCGGCGCCGGCCCGGCCGGCCTGTGCGCGGGCTACCTGCTCGCCCAATTCGGGTTCCGGCCGCTGATCCTGGACCGGGGCCGGGCGGTCGAGGAGCGGAAGCGGGATGTCGGCCGCTTCTTCCGGACCGGCGAGCTGGACCCGGAATCGAACCTCCTGTTCGGGCTCGGCGGGGCGGGGACCTGGTCCGACGGGAAGCTGCGATGGCAGCGGTCCGACCCGCTCGCCCGGTTCTTCCTCCACCTCCTGGTGCGGTGCGGTGCGGACGACGACATCCTCGTCGACGCGAAGCCGCACGTGGGGACGGACATCCTGGGCACGGTGATGGCCGGGCTGGCCGGGCTGATCGAGGCGGCGGGCGGCGAGTTCCGGTTCGAGTGCCGAGCCGACCACCTCGCGCTCGAGGGCGGTCGGCTGACGGGGGTCCGCTGCGGGAGCGAGACCATCGAGGCCGGGGCGGTCCTGCTCGGCATCGGGCACAGCGCCCGCGACACCGTCCGCGCCCTGTCGGACCAGGCCGTGGCCATCGAGCCCCGGCCCTTCCAGGTGGGGGTCCGCATCGAGCATCCACAGGAGCTGATCGACCGGGCGCAGTACGGCGAGTACGCCGGCCATCCGGCCCTGCCCGCCCCGGAGTATACCCTCCGGCACAAGGCCCGGGGCGGCTGGCGGAGCGTGCATTCGTTCTGCACCTGCCCCGGCGGGATGATCGTGCCCGCCACCCATCGCCCGGGCGAGGTCTGTACCAACGGGATGAGCGCGAAGGCCCGGTCCGGCGCGTTCTCGAATACCGCCCTGGTGGTCGCCGTCGGCCCGGACGACTTCGGGGGCGGTCGGTTCGACGGGATGAGATTCCAGGAGCGGCTCGAGCGGGCGGCGTTCGCCGCCACCGGCTCGTTCGCCGCGCCGGCCCAGCGGGCGAACGACTTTCTCCGCGATGTCAGCGGGCCCGCACCCGGGCGGACCAGTTACCCGCTGGACGTCGTGCCGGTCCGGCTCAGCGAGATTCTGCCCGGCGCCGTGTACGGCTCGATCGTCCGGGCGCTCGCAATGACTTTCGACCGGGTCATCCCCGGGTTCGCCGGCGAGCAGGGCACCGTCCTGGCGCCGGAGTCGCGGGTGTCGTCGCCGGTCCGCCTGGTCCGGCACGAGGAGTCCCGACAGTCGGCCTCCACCCCGGGGCTGTACCCCATCGGCGAGGGGTCCGGGTACGCGGGCGGTATCGTGAGCAGCGCCCTCGACGGGCTGCGGACCGCCCGGCGGATCGTGCGGACATACCGCCCGGCCGAGTGACCCTTTACCCCAGTTCTCCGAGCAGCTCGTCGAGGGAGGAGCGGCAGCCTGCCGTGCACCGGTCGGCCCCGCCATAGTAGAGCCAAAGCTCGCCGTCCGGCCGGGCGACCCACCCGTTGCAGAAGACGACGTTTTCGAAGAACCCGCTCTGTTCGTAGTCGGCCTCCGGCGTCATGATCGGGCGGTCCGACCGGGCGAGCACGGCCGCGGGGTCGTCGCCGTCGAGCAGCATCAGTCCCAGCCCGTAGCCGCCGTCCCCCGCCCCGTGATAGACGACCAGCCAGCCGTCGGGGGTTCGGACCGGGGCCGGCCCGGCCCCGATCCGCTCGGAGTCCCACTCGCCGGGCCGTGGTGCCGCGAGAAATCGGTGGCCGCCCCAGTGCTCCAGGTCGGGGCTTCGGGCGATCCACATCCCCGGCCGGCAGAAGTCGCTCGACGGGCGATGCAGGGCGACGTAATCGCCGCCGACCCGTTCGGGGAACAGGCAGACGTCCTTGTTCTCGTGGGGCAGGATGCAGCCGTGGCGGGCGAACCGGAGAAAATCAACGGTCGAGATCAGCCCGACGCAGATGCCCCGGTCGCTGATCGCCGAGTAGGTGATGCGGTATCGGCCGTTGATCTGCGTCACCCGGGCGTCTTCGATACCGAACCGCTCCAG
>PWKM01000332.1 GCA_003559755.1 Planctomycetota bacterium | reverse complement strand
TCAGCGCCTGGCGCATCACTTTGTTTATGTCCAGGGTCGGAGGGACCGGGGCCCGACAGTTGAATCGCCGCTCGCGCCAGAGTGCCAGCTTGTTCTGCCGGTCGGGCACAAAGAGGAAGGCGGACCTCGCTCCGAACAGAGGAGGAACGTTGTCGCGGATCAGGTTCAGCACCTCGTCGATGTCCAGGGTCCTTAGTTCCCGCGAGAAATATGCGACCTGCTCGGCGACGTCTTTCATCCGTTCGAGCCGCTCGTTCGCCTCCCGGAGTTGATCGGCCTTCTGCCGGATTTCATCGGCCTGAAGGGCTTCTGTCCGGCGCAGGTGAAACCGCTCGACCTCTCCGGCGACGATGTCAGAGAACTGTTGGACGTCTTCCACCGGCTTGCACACGTACTGGTCGAGCAGGTGGCGGTTGATCGCGTACCTGGCCGACTCCAGGCCGGCATATCCGGTGAGGAGGATGCAGGAGGTGAACGGGTTCTCCGGCCGCACTCTCTCGATGAGGTCCAGCCCCGAGCACCCCGGCATCACCTGGTCGGTAACCAGCAGGGCAAGCTCGGCTCGTTCGGCGTTCATCTCATCGAGCAGTTCCATGAACTCGTCGGCCCCGGATGCCAGTTCGATCTCGCACGGCATCTCGCGGGCGCGATCTCGCACCGCCCGTTCAATAAGCCGGCCGGCCGACTCCAGAAACAGCCGATCGTCGTCAACGCAACCAATCCAGTACCTGCCATCACTTCGTTCCATCATCTTTGTTTGCACTTCCTTTCGGTAGTATGACTTCCAGTTGTTTGGTCTCTTCGTTCGGATGAAAACGGAGCTTCCCGCCGTTCCTGCTGACCGTGCTCATCACGAGGGACAGGCCGAGCCCGGTCCCCTTGCCCGGCGGCTTGGTCGAGAAAAACGGGTCAAACATCCGCTGGGCGACCTCTTCCGACACAGGCGCACCGTTGTCTTCGATCACCGCGTGGATGTCCCCGTTCGAGCTGAACGTTCTGATTCGTATTCTCCCCAGCCCCCTGCCCGCCTCCTCGATGGCATCGCAGGCATTGGTGAGCAGGTTCACCCACACCTGGGTCAGGCCATCGGTGCAGTTCACCTCGGGCAGGCCCTCTTCCAGTTCCAGCTCGACCTCGGCGTTCTGCTTGAGCCGGTTGTGAGCGATGATCAGGGCATCGTAGATCGACTGATTCACGTTCACGGGCATCGGCGTTTGCTGTCCGCCGTGCGAATAGAACCGCAATGCCCGGACGATTTTCGAGATGCGCTCGGCGCTGGTTCTGCTGATCTTCATACCCGCGTAGATTTCGACCAGCGCGGAGAACACGTCCTCGACTCCGTGCCTCTCCAGCAGGCGGCACATCTCGATATGCTCCGGCCATTCGGTGAGGTGGCACCTGGCCAGCAATTCCGCGTATTTTCGGGGCTGCCCGATGCCCTCCTCTTCCAGCCGATGCAGCAGCTTCCGCTTCATCTCCCGGGTCACTCGTTCGGAGGTCAGTCGGCGGGCGGCGGCCGCATCCAGGAAGCCCCTGAATCTCGCCAGTTCATCCGGCTCCATCCCGCGCAGCCGGTGCAGCCCGTCGTACAGGCCCTTCAGCATCTCCGCCGCCTCGCTGGTCACGTTGTAGATTGCGCCCGTGGGGGTATTGATCTCGTGGGCGACTCCTGCGATCAGACGGCCCAGCGATGACATCTTCTCCATCCGGATCATCTCGTCCTGTGCGGCCTCCAGGTCGTGCCGGGCCTGTTTCTCGATCCGTCGGGCCGTCTCCAGCTCACAGTTCTTCCGTTCCAGCGACGCGGCATAATCGCGGAGTTCACCCGTCGCCTGTTTGAACGCGTCTGCGAGGAGCTGAATCTCGTATCCGCCTCGCACGTCGAGATCCACATCGCGTTCCCCCTGCCTGATCTTATGGGCGGCGGCGGTCAACCTTCTGATCGGGCGGGTGATCGTCCGGGCGATCTCCCCCCCGGCCAACGTCGCCCCGACCGCCAGGCCGGCGACCCCGAGGACCAGCATCAGGCGCAGGTTGTCCATCACATCGTTCATCGCCTCTTCGGTGTCCGCACCTACGCCCTGGATGTCACGGGCCACACGGTCCAGCGTCCTGTCGATACCGATGTCCTCGACGGTTGCCATCACCCGCACGTCTCGCCCGGGAATCCCGGTTACATGGGTGTATCGACGGCGCTGGGGCCGGTCAGCAGCGGGTTCGTCCGGCGAGCCGTCAGACGGATGCGGGTCGGGGCCCACCAACCGCATCCGCTTGTCGTGGAAAAGCAGGTCGATCGTCGCTACGTTGCCGGCAGCCCGTGTCTGGCCCATAACCTCTCGCAACGCCTCGAGCTCCCCCGAGTCGGCCAGCTCGTCATCGGTCCGGTCCGCAAGAGCCGCCCCGAGCAGGGTCGCGATTTCTTCCGCCTTATACCGGGCTGATCGGCTGCCCAGATTGCGGATTTCCTCGACGCTCCGCTGCTCGGCCTTCTGCATCCGAATAACCGCCGTCCGCCGGGTCTCATCGACCTGATACGAGATGAACCAGCCGAGCAGGACCAGTGGAATCACCGAAAACGCCAGCAGAATGAACCGGAGTTTCGAATCCAGGGAGATCGAGCCGACCTTTTGATCCATCAAAGTCCTCTCCTGTGATCCAATTCCACAAGGCCCCGGGTTCGTGACGTGCATCATCAGTATCGTTCTGGGGCGGTTGGGGTTTAGCCGCATTTCCCACCAATTATCTTGGAGATTCTGCCGTACCGCGCGTCTTCTTTCCCCATAATAAGGAAGGAGCATAATACCCCGTCGAGACGACCGCCCGCACTGTCCGATTGAACAACGCCCGGACAGTTGCCGGGGCGGCCCCGGCTCTCTATAATCTGCGGCGGACACCCTCTGGCCAACCCGAACGGATAGACGCCGATGATTATCGACTCACACCTGCATCTCCGGGACGACGTGTACGTCGGCCCCGAGGGTACGCCCGACGAAATCCTTCGGATGATGGACGGTGCGGGCGTGGACAAGTCGGTCGTATTCAAAATCTGGTGCAGCACCAACGAATCCATCCGAGCGGGCGAAGAGGCGGCGGAAACGGCCCCCGACCGGCTGCTCCCTTACGCCTATGCCGCGCCGGCGTATGACCGGCCCGTGCTCGCCGAGTTGGATGCCGCACTGTCAGGCGGCCCGTTCCGGGGGATCAAACTGCACGCGGCCGACGCCTCGATGGCCCCCTACCTCGTCGACCCCGTCGTCGAACTGGCCGGCCGCCACGGCGTGCCCGTGCTCATCGATTTTTGTGGTGATGTGACCGCTGCCGAGCGGCTCGCCGGCGACTTCCCGGACGTCCGCATCATCGTCGCACACATCGGCCAGTACCGCTGCACCTCCGAGGAGCGCATCGACCAGTTCATCGCGTCGGCGGCCCGCCACGAAAACCTTGTCCTCGACGTGAGCGGGGTTATCCTGCATCACAAGGTCCGCGACGCCGTCAGGCGCGTCGGGGCGACACGAGTGACCTGGGGCACCGACGGACCGCGCAATACCCCGGATTCGGCGGATTTCACCCGGATGGAGCTGGCAATAGTCCGGGCCGTACCGATCGAACCACAGGAGACCGACGCCGTGCTCGGAGCCAGCATCGCATCCCTGCTCGACCTGTGAGCCCGGCGCCACGACTTGACAGCCCGGCCCCGCTGCGATAGAAACACCGCGAAAGCGACCGATACGGAACACACAACAGGCGATACTCTTCTCCGAAACCCGAGACTGGAAAAATGAGGTGACACGATGCCGGATATGACCTTCCGAGACCGATTCCTCAACACCTACCACTACAGACCGGTTGACCGCGTACCGGACATGGAGTTCGGCTACTGGAACGAGAACTACGCGGTGTGGCACGAGCAGGGCCTCCCTGACTGGGTGACCGACGAGGCGAGCGCCTACGAGTACTTCGACGTGGACCGCCCGCGAAACTGGGGGATGCCGTTCAACCGGGAGATGCGGCCGAGGTTCGAGACCGAGGTGCTGGAGGAGACCGGCGAGCAT
>PWKM01000081.1 GCA_003559755.1 Planctomycetota bacterium | reverse complement strand
TCCTCGATGATACTGCCGCAGACGTACTCGCCGTCGGCGGTGCAGTTCATCATCGACGGGCGGAACCCGTCGGGCACTTGCCACAGTGTGCGCAGCTCGGCGGTGTGAAGGTCAATGGCGACGATTGTGCCGTCGTGGGCGAAATATGCCTCGGGGCGGGCGGGGTTTACCGTGACCCCGAGGAAGCTCGGGCCGGCGCCGAGATCGGTCAACTGGGTGAGTTCGCCCGACGCGAGGTCGATGCTGTACAGGTTGCTCGCGTTCCCGCGGTCCGAGCCGATCAGCAGCCGGCGGCCGTCGTCATACCACCCCGGGTTCGTGAAATACAGGTGGTGGCTGTGTGCCTTGTAGTTCGTCAGTTGTCGGACCGTTGTTCCGGTATCCGGGTCCTCGAACGTCCGCCCTTCCGCCGGCCATCTCCGCCCCACGCTCATAGCAATAATCCGGGTAGCCGGCTCTATACCTCGATTTCGCGGCCGAGGCGTGCGGATTCGTAGGCGCCGTCGAGGATTCGCATCACGTTGACGCCGTTCTCGGCGGTGACCAACGGTTCGACGCCGTCGGCGACGACATCGATGAAGTGGTCCATCGAGTTCTCGCGCTCGGGCAGGTCCTTGATCTGGGAGGTCACGTATGTGTCGCCCCATTCGCCGAAGATGTAGGCCTCGAAGTCGTAGCCCTCGCCGGTGTTCCGGTGGCACAGGCCGGCCTTCGTGCCGTACAGGTAGGTGAACATCTCTTCGGCCCGCTCGGTGTTGAGCGCCCAACTCGCCTCGACGTGCATGGTGGCCCCGCTGTCGAACCGGATGAAGGCGGTGGCGAGGTCCTCGACATCGAACGGCTTGTTCTGCTCTTTCGCCAGGCGGGTGCCGATGTGGTCGTAGGTGCTGGCGCTGATGGTCACCGGCTTGGGATCGCCCATCAGCATCAGGGCGAGGTCGATGCGGTGGACGCCGAGGTCGATGAGCGGGCCGCCGCCGGACAGCTTCTTCTGGGCGAACCAGCCGCCGAATTTCGGGATGCCGCGCGCCCGGTTCCAGCCGGTGCGGACGAAGTACACCGGGCCGACGGTCCCCGCGTCGACGATCCGCTTCAAGACCTTGGCCGCGCCGGTGAACCGGTACGACAGGTTGATCATCAGGTGTTTCCCGGTCTCTTCGGCGACCTGCTTCATCTCCTCCGCCTCGGCGGTATTCATCGCCATCGGCTTCTCGCAGATGACGTGGGCGCCCGCCCGCAGGGCGTCGATGGTCACCGGCTTGTGCAGGTAGTTCGGCAGGGAGACCGAGATGATGTCGAGCTCTTCGGCATCGAGCATCGCCTTGTAGTCGGTATAGACCTTGGGGCACTCCAACTCGGTACGATAGCGTTCCAGCTTCCCCTCGTCGACATCACACAGTGCGGCGAGCTCGGCCTTCGAGTTCTCGGCGGCGGCGCGGGCGTGCCCGCGGCCCATCCCCAGCCCAACAACGGCAACTTTCGGTCCTGCCATCAAATCCCTCCTCGTCCGGTTCAATTGTCTGTCGGCGAATATCGGTTCGCAGGATGCTACCCCACGCACCGCAGGATGTCAAACGCCGTTTGACTCGGATCGGCCATTCTGGTATACAAGAGATGGGGACGGAGGTTCTCCCGTCCGGTCCGGGAGGCAAAGATCGACCGGGCGAGGCGCCTCCCGAGGGTGCCCAGCGGTGCCCGGCCCCGTGTTTTGACAGGACAGTCCGCGTTTGTGTCTGGCCGATTCAATTGCAGCGCGAACGCTTTTTTCCCGAGGAGAACGTGATGACAGTCGAAGAACTGAAGCCGAAAGTAACCGCAGTGCTGGAGGAGGTTCGTGTGTCCCTGGCCAGCCACGGCGGCGACGTCGAGCTGGTCGATGTCGAGCCCGACGGGGTGGTCAAGGTCCGGCTGACGGGCGCCTGCGCCGGCTGCCCGATGGCCCAGATGACGCTGAAGCGGGGCGTCGAGGCCACGCTGAAGCAGAAAATCCCCGAAGTATCCTCCGTCGTGGCCGTTTGAGCCGATCCGGCGGACAACGCCGGCATATTGCATCGTTCAGGGAAGGGCGCGGACGACTTGTTCGCGCCCTTCGTTTATGCCTTCCGGCCGGGCGTCTGTGTTCGCCCGGGACGCTTTCAAAGATATCGGCGTTCGGGCCGCGTCGTCATTCGTCGAGGTCCGGCGGGGGCACCAGCGACTCGACGGGGTAGGGTTCGGCCGCTGGCTCGGTGTCGTCCGGGGGCGGGAGGTTCATTCTGCGGGTCGCTGTGGCGACGAAGACGGTCTTCGCCCCGGCCCGTTTCAGGGTGCCTGCACATTCGCTGGTGGTCGCCCCGGTGGTCATCACGTCATCGATGAGCAGCAGTGTTTTGCCTTGGACCGCGGGCGGCGACGTTGTGGTGAACGCCCCCCTCACGTTTGAGCGCCGTGCGGTGAGCGACGGGGCCCGGGTCTGTGGCGGGGTGTTGCGGGTACGCCGCAGGATGTCTTTATCGACGGGCAGGCGGGCCAGGCGGCCGAGTTCGCGGGCGAGCAGGTGGGCCTGGTTGAAGCCGCGGGTCCGCAGTCTCGACCGATGCAGCGGGACGGGAGCGATGGCCTGCGTCCGCTCGAGGATGTCGGTCGTCCTCAGCCGGGCGGCGAGCATCCGGGCGAGCGGGAACGCCTGGTGCTGCTGGCCGGCGAACTTCAGGGCGAGGACCATCTGCCGGGCTGGGCCGTCGTGATGGGCGGCGGCGACCGCCCGGTCGAACCGGAGCGGGACGTTCCGGCACTCGATGCACCGGGTATCGGCCTCGGCGTGCCGGCCGAGTGTGTGGCCGCACCGGGGGCAGGTCGGGTCGGACACGAACGCCGTCCGGGCCAGGCAATCGCGGCACAGGTATCGGTCTTCGTCCTCGGCGGCGGGATGTCGGCATACCACGCAGTGGGGCGGGAAGATCAACCGGCTCAGTGCCCGGGCGAGATAGGCGGTTCGCTGCCGGAACGCATTTTCCAGGTCGGCCCACATCGGTTCACTCCCGTTCGGTCACGGGGCGATGCCGGGTTCAGTCGATCGGCTCGATCTCGTAGTCGCTCTTGCCCAGTCCGAGTTCCTCGCCCAACTTGATCTGGTTGTAGGGGTCGGTGCCCCAGACCCGCTCGAACAGGTGCCCGGATCGCTCGGCGAGCTTCCGCCCGGCGGGCAGGCACCCCTCGATGAAGTTCTCCATCTTGATGTGGTCCAGCGCCGCCTTGTCCACGGGCAGCATGTACTCCGAGCCGAAGATGCCGACGTCCGGCACGAGCGGCTGGGTGGTCAGGCCCCAGCAGTCGCAGAGCGGTGTGATATCGAGGGCCAGGTTGAAGTAGAGGACTTCGCCGTGCTCGAAGTGTGCCGCGACCTCTCGTGCGGAGATGGCCAGCCCCTCCTGGAGCCGTTTGTAGCTGTCGGAATCGACCTCGATGGCGCCGGTCGGGCAGCTCTTGGCGCAGTGCTTGCAATAGACGCAATTGTGGATGTTGATGTCGATCTCGCCGTCCTCGTCCTCGGAGCAGGCCCCGGTCGGGCAGTTCTCGATGCAGCGCCCGCAGTGGATGCACTTGTCGTTGTCCCAGTGGAACGCTCCGACCTCCAGGCGGTGGAGTGCGGCGCGGGACTTGCGGGTGACCGCGCCCATAGCGAGGTTCTTGATCGCTCCGCCGTAGGACGCCTCGCCGTGGCCTTTGAAATGGCTGAGGACCACCACCGCGTCGGCGTCGATGAGGTTCCCGCACAGGTGAAGCTCGTCCAGGGTGGCGCCGTTCGACGCGGTGTAGTTGACCTCCACGGTCCGGTAGTACTTCTCGGTCGCGCCGGCGATGGGGAGGATCTTCGCCCCCAGGGTCTCCTCGGTGTAGCCGCGCTTGGCGGTATCCCATACGGCGGAGGTCCCGTCGGTGATGAACGGCCTGCCGCCGCCCTCCTTGATCTTGTCGGTGAGCAGCCGGACGAACAGCGGGTGGATGGTGGTATAGCCCAGCCCGCCGCCGAGGTGCATTTTCACGGCGACCGTCTTCCCCTCGAACCGCTGGGCGAC
>PWKM01000065.1 GCA_003559755.1 Planctomycetota bacterium | reverse complement strand
TGATGAGGACGATCAGGTCGGGCCGGCTCAGCCCCCACGGCCCCCGCTGGTCGTCATCCGTTGTCCGGTCTTCGTCCATCGCGTATCTCCGGTCAGGTCAGGGCGAGAATTTCGTCGGCGGCGCGGTCGCCCGCTCCGGGCCGGCCGAGGTTTTCGCGCACGACGCCCAGCTCTTGGCGGACCTCCTCGAGCCGGCCGTCGAGCAGGTCGAGTGCGGCCGACGCGATCCGGTTCGGCCGGGCGTCGATCATGTATCGTTCGGGCACGATCCGCTTCCCGGCGATGATGTTGGGCAGGGCGTAGCAGCCGGGGCGGACCAGCGTCCCGAACAGGATGTAGTTGAGCAGGTTCGCCTGGTAGGTGACCACCATCGGCGTGCCGAGCAGGGCCGCCTCGAGCGTGGCCGTCCCCGAGCAGATGAGCAGCAGGTCCGAGGCGAGCATCACGTCGTGCGTACGGCCGGTGACGGTCTGGAACGGCACGTCGAACCGCCCCCCGATCTCATCGAATACCGCCGGCGGCAGGCCCTCGGCCGCGGCGAGCACGAACCGGGCGGCGGGGTGCTCGCGCCGGACGATGCCCGCCGACCGGAGCAGCAGGGGGAGGATGTGCTGCACTTCCTTGCGGCGGCTGCCGGGGAGCAGGCCGATGATCGTGTCGGACCGGGGCAGCCCGAGGTCGTCGCGGACGGCGGCCCGATCAGTGATCGCCAGCTTGTCGGCCATCGTGTCGAGAAGCGGATGCCCGACGTGGGCGACCGGGACGCCGTGCCGCCGGTAGAACTCTTCCTCGAACTCGAACAGGCAGAGCATCTTCCGGACGCGGGCGGCGATCTTTCGCACCCGGCCCGTCCGCCAGGCCCATACCTGCGGGCTGACGTAATCGATGACCGGCACCCCGACGCGGTGGGCGTGCCCGGCGACGGCCAGGTTGAACTCGGGGAAGTCGATCAGGACGATGCCGGCGGGCCGGTCGATGCTCAGCCGGTGGGTGATCTTCCGATACGCCCCGACCAGACCGGCCGCGTTCCCGGCCAGCCCGAGGACGCCCATCACGGCGTGGGCGGTCAGGTCCTGGAACAGCTCGACGCCTGCCTCGGCCATCCGCGGACCGCCCAGCCCGTACAACCGGATGCCCGGCTCCTTCCGGCGGAGCGACCGGGCGAGTCGAGCGCCGTAGGCATCGCCCGAGTGCTCGCCGGCGACGATGAACAGGGTTCGTTGGGGACCGGCCATGGCAGTTCTACCCGCCGTTATCCTGTGAGGGGAGCACGCGCACGCGGCGGCCTTCGATCCGGAGCCGGCCCTCGGCGAAGAGCTGGATGGCCTCGGGGTAGGCCTCGCACTCCTTCTCGAAGACGCGCTCGGCCAGCGCGTCCGGGGTGTCGTCATCGAGCACGGGCACGCACTTCTGGACGATGATCGGCCCGTGGTCGTACTCGCGGTCGGCGAAATGGACGGTGCAGCCGGAGACCTTCGCCCCGAACTCCAGCACCGCGCCATGCACGTGATGCCCGTAGTAGCCCTGGCCGCAGAAGGCGGGGATCAACGCCGGGTGGATGTTCATCACCCGGCCGAGGTATCGGTCGGACATCTTCCACAGGACCATGAATCCGGCCAGGCAGACGAGGTCGACCTCGTACTCGTCGAGCCGGGCGTTGAGGGCGTCGCTGAACGAGCGGGTGCTGTCGAACGCCTTGCGCTCGACGACCTCCGTCCGGATGCCGCGGTTCCGTGCCCGGACCAGCCCGTAGGCGTCGGGGCGGGTGGCGACCACCACCTCGACACGGGCGTCGAGCGTCCCCTGTTCGATGCGTTCGGCGATGTTCTCGAGCGTGGTCCCGCCGCCCGAGAGCAGGACGGCCAGGTTGATCGGGTCAGCCATCGGTCTCCTTCTCCGTCTCGAGTATCCAGTCGGCGGCGGTGGTGATATCGGGGACGACCGCGTCGGCTCCGCTTTCGAACGCCTCGTTCATCTGGTCGAGGGCGGTCTCCCACTGCGGCCCGCCGGTGAAATCGAGGGTGAACGTCGCCTGCTGGTCGGGGGTGATGAGCACGGTCGCCTTGCAGCCGGCCGCCCGGCCCGCCTCGATGTCGCGGGGGTCGTCGCCGACGAGGTACGACCGGTCGAGGGCGATGCGGTGCTCCTCCGCCGCCCGGAGCAGCATCCCGGGCTTCGGCTTGCGGCAGTCGCAGTCCTTCTGGTACTCGGGCCGTTCCGCCTCGTCCGGATGGTGCGGGCAGTAGTAGAGGGCGTCGATGGCGGCGTCCTTGTCCTCGAACTTCGCCAGCAGGTGCTCGTGCATGTCGGCGAGCTCCTCTTCGGTGTAGTATCCGCGGGCGATGGCCGACTGGTTGGTGATCACGATGACGAGGAACCCGGCTTGTCGGAACCGGTGGACGGCCTCGACCGCACCGGGCAGGGGCTCGACGCGGCGGCTGGCCGTTCGCGCCCCGGTATTGGGGATGATCGTTCCGTCCCGATCGAGGAACACCGCCTTGTTGGCCCCGGTGCTTCGGCTGTCGTTCATTGGCTGCATACCTCCTTTTCGACCAGTTCGCATAGAATGTGGAGCGCGACCAGGTGGCATTCCTGGATGTTGGCGGACGAGTCGCCGGACACGGCCAGGGCCAGGTCGGCCTCGGCCGCGAGCTCGCCTTTGCCCGGGCCGACCAGTGCGACGGTTCTGATGCCCTTCTTTTTCGCCTTGCGGACGGCGTTGATGACGTTGGCCGAGCTGCCGCTGGTGCTCAGGCCGAGGAGCACGTCGCCCGACCGCCCGATCGCCTCCACCTGCCGGGCGAACACGGTGTCGAACCCGTAGTCGTTCCCGATGGCGGTCAGGGCCGAGGTGTCGGTGGTCAATGCAACGGCGGGCAGGCCGGCCCGCTCGAGCTTGAACCGGCCGGTGAACTCGGCGGCGACGTGCTGGCACTGGGCGGCGCTGCCCCCGTTCCCGCACAACAGCAGGCATCGGCCGGCCCGCAGGGTCTCGGCGAGCAGTTCTGCGACCCGGGCGATGGGGGGGGCACGGTCGTCGAGAGCTTCGACACACGCCGCAGCCTTCCGGACGAGTTTACCGATCTCCTCGGTGTTTATCGACATATCCTCGTTCTCCTGATTCCTTGTCGGCCCGGAGGCCGGCCCGCCGGGCCACGTCGGTGGTCGAGACCCCGTCGATCATCGGGACGTTCTCGATCCGGCCGCCCATCGACTCGACCAGTTCGCCGCCGACGACGCCCTCCTTGCCGTATTCGCCGCCCTTGACGATGACGTCGGGCCGGATGATCTCGAGCAGCGGGATGGGGGTGTCCTCGTCGTAGATGGTCACGTAATCCACGCACTGGAGCGCGGCCAGCATCTCGGCCCGGGCGTCCTCGGGGATGATCGGGCGGCCGGCCCCCTTGATCCGGCGGGCGGACCGGTCGGAGTTGATGGCCACGATGAGCACGTCGCCGAACTCTTTCGCCTTCGAGAGCAGGTGGACGTGCCCGATGTGGAGCAGGTCGAAGCAGCCGTTGGTGAAGACAAGAGTCCGGCCCCGGGCGTGCAGGTCGGAGCAGACCGTCTGCAGGTCGGACCGGGAGCGGACGACCGAGTCGGCCCGGCCTTTCAGCCGGTCCATCATCTCGGCCCGGGTGACGGTCGCCACGCCGACCTTTCCCACCTCGATGCCCGCCGCCAGGTTCGCCAGCCGGGCCGCGTCGGGCAGGTCGTACCCCGAGGCGACGGCGGCAGTGACCATCGCCGCGACGATGTCGCCGGCGCCGGCCACGTCGAACACCTCGCGGGCGTCGGCCGGGGCGATCACCGTCTGCTGTCCGTCCTCGACGACGGCGATCCCCTCGCGGTCGAGGGTGATCAACGCCGCCCGAAGCCGGAGCCGCTCGATCAGGTTTCGGCCCGCCTGTTCCGCGCCCGATTCGTCGCGGATCGACACGCCCGTGCCCCGCTGGGCCTCGGCCCGGTTCGGGGTGAGCACGGTGGCCCCCGCGTACTTCCCGTAATCGGCGTCGAGAGCGGGATCGACAACGAGGGCGATTCCCCGCTCGGCGCAGACTGCGGCGAGCCGGACGATCAGGTCGGCCCGGACGGTCCCCTTGGCGTGGTCCTGGACGATGATCGCGTCGGCCTCGCTTCTCGCTCGCTCGATGCAG
>PWKM01000130.1 GCA_003559755.1 Planctomycetota bacterium | reverse complement strand
CTGCTCAAGACGATCGAGACCGTCCACCCGGCCTACATCGAGATCGATCCGAACACGGGAGAAATCTGGGCGTTCAGTATGCCCATGATCGGACCGTCCAACAGGGTCATGCGGGAGACCGGTTTCGACGCCCACAAACTCAAGTTGACGGTGACACGGCTTGGTACGTTTGACCAGCCGCAGCAGGGCGAGCCGGAAGAGATTCCCGGGGTGAGCTTCAGTTTGCAAGGCGGCCGGATGGCGACGGGCGGACAAGCCCTGCAGGCGGCCGTCAACTTCTGGCACACGGTAGAAGGTGTCCCGACTATCTGGGTCGTCGGACGCCGGCTCACCGCCACGCTCGCCGAGATGAACTGGATGGGCGGCGGCGGTCAGTGGACCCATCTTGGCGGCTGGGACCAGCGCGGCATCCGAATCTACGCCCGAAAGGACGGCGAGTGGACGCAGATCAAGGACTTCGCCGCCGTCGCCCGCGAGAAGGTACATCGGGTCACCCCGCCCCAGTTCTCGCGCTCGATGCTCTACGTCAACCCCGCAGACAAGCAGCTCTACGTCTGCGAGGAACAGACCGGAGCGGGCAAGTCGTTCTATACGGTGCTGCGCATCAACCCCGAGAACGGGCGGATCAGCGAGCTTCGCCTCCCGTTCGATGCCGAAGATATGATCTTCGACAGCGAGGGGCGGGCATACCTGAAAACAGACCGCGAGATCATGCGGTTCGACACACAGACTTGGCGGGAGATCCCCTGGGACTATGGCGAGCAGAGAGGCCTTGTGCGGTTCGCCTCCAGCGGAAGCATCCCCAGCACTCAGGCCATAGCCGCCCTACCGATACCGGGCCGGCGGCCCGTCTGGTGGCACTCCAGCGGGATGTGGATATCCCCGAGGGGGCACCTGGCGGTCATCTGCAACATACCCGACGAGCGCGAGGACTTCGGCTCGCGGAGCCGGCTCTTCGAGAGCGGCATCGACACCCGCTACACCCCCCGGATGTATCCCGGGCGGTCAGGCAGCCGAATCGTCCAGATTTACGACCGGCACGGCCAACTCGTGCACGAGGATGCGTTGCCCGGCCTGACCCACTCCCACGGCATCGGGATCGACAACGACGACAACCTGTATATCCAGGTGGGGGCGAACAGGGTCGTCAACGGCGAGCCCTACTTCAGCGACAAGAACGAGACCCTGCTCAAGGTGCAGGCGGGCAAGGCGCACTTCCGCAGCGCGGGCCGGGCCCGCGTGCCGCTCTCGCCCGACCGAACCCCGGATCGGCATCCGGACATCACCCAGTACGGCATGAGCCGAACGTGGGTCAAGAACGCGGAATGGTTGTACGGCGGCGTGGGATACGGCGGGCAGGGCGGCTCGTGTACCTGCTGGCATTCCCGGTTCCAGCTCGATTACTTCGCCCGGTCTTTTACCCCCGAGACGCTGCGATATCGCGTGGCCGTGCTCGATTCGGCGGGCAACCTGATCCTCCGCATCGGGCGGTACGGGAACGTCGATGACGGTCTGCCCCTGGTCAGGGACGGCGGCCCCGAAGAGCCGCGCTCGATCGGCGGCGACGAGGTCGCGTTCTTCCATCCGGCATACGTCGGTGTGCACACCGACCGCCGACTGTTCGTCACCGACTGGGGCAACGGCCGGATCGTGAGCGTCAAGCTGGGCTATCACCAGGAAGAGACCATCGCACTCAAGGATATCCCGGACGGAGCGGAATAGTCCGGCCGGTAAGCCGCATCAGGCATTCAATAACAGGGACAGTGATGAGACAGCACCGGGCAGCGGATAGCCGGCGGTTGGCGACCGCACTGGTTTTTGCTGCACTGTTCTTGTGGCCGGGAGTTGTGTTCGGGGCAGAGGTCGCCGAGGAGTTCCGGGTCAAGCGGGAGGGGCCGTTCGAGTTCGCCGAGAAGCCGACGGTCACCCGTGACGGTGATACGGTGACCATCCGGTTCAAGACAAGGGCTTTCTGCGATGTCACGGTCGCCATCGAGGATGCCCAGGGCAGGATCATCCGGCACCTGGCGTCGGGCGTCCTGGGCGAGAACGCCCCGCCGCCGTTCCAGCCCGACTCGCTCGAGCAGGAACTCGTCTGGGACAGCAAGGACGACCAGGGGCGGTACTATGACGATATCGGCAACGTCGTTATCCGCGTATCGCTCGGACTCAAGGCCCGGTTCGAGCGGCAGTTCCTGTGGAGTCCCCGCAGGCGGGTCTCAAGTCAGGGCGGCACGTTCAACACCCACATCGCACCTGCCCCGTTCATCGCACAGCCCCAGGGCGTTTACGTCTTCGACGGCAGTATGTTCGATCATCTGCGTCTGTTCGACCACCAGGCGAATTACCTGCGGACGGTTTACCCGTTTCCTCCGGACGCCACCAATGACGTTCGGGGCCTCGACACACACACCTTCCCACAGACGGGCCGGGAACTCCCCCTAAAGGGCGGCAACTATCAATCGACCCTTCTCACCTCCGGGACCAACCGCCGCGGGTCCTACCTGACACAGTTGTTCGGGCTGGCGGCGACGGCGATGGCCGTGCGCGACGGCCGCATCGCTCTGGTTGGGACCCATCTCAATCGACTGGCGGCAGACGGTTCGACCGGCGGCCTCCCGCTCGAGGGCCCGGAGACGTCGATCCGAGGTGCCCGAATCTTCGGGGCGACCGACCAGCCGCTGCTGCCCCGCAGCGCCGCGTTCAGCCCCGACGGCAAGACGCTGTATATCACGGGCTGGAATCGGGACGGCTGGCGGCCCAATTGGCGGCTCATCTGGGTCCAGGGAGTCGGGCGGATCGATTTCGAGAACGGAGAGAAGATTGAACCGTTCGTCGGCGCCTTGAGCGACGACCGAGGACACGCCGGCACCGGGCCGGGCCAGTTCCGATCGCCCACCTCGGTCGATGTCGATCCGCAGGGCCGGGTCTATGTTGCCGACCGGTTCAACGACCGCATCCAGATTTTCGACCCCGACGGCACCCACCTGAAAGATATTCCCGTGCCCGGCGGCGACTCCAGCTTGCCCTCCGAGGTGGTCGTCAACCAGCGGAACGGCGATATCTACGTGTTCTCCTGGTACCTGGGCTGCCACGCCTTCCGACAGCACGGGTTCCATGATCGACACGAGAAGCTGTTCCACTTCGGCCCGTTCGACAATCCGGAGCTCAAGGGCGAATTCGCCCTGCCCATCCCCGACCAGTCGCGCCGCGGCCGATACGGCGGCGATCGGCTCCAGGGCCGCGAGTTCCGGGCGACCATCAACCCGTGGGCCGATGATGACGCTGGCCCGCACATCTGGATCGTGCAGGACCGAAACCATCCGATCCGCGTGTATCGCAAGAACCACGACGAAAACAAGCTCGACCTGGTGACGGCATTCGACCGCCCGGGCCACTGGGCCGGCTACGCGAAGGCCCCGCTCTCGGTGCGCCCGACCACCGGCGAACTGTACGTCCAGCGGGGGAATCGCCCCACGGTCATAGAACCGGACACCGGCCGGGCCCGGACCGTGGAAATCCCGATGGAGCCGCAATCGAGCGGCATCGCCTTCGATCTGAACGGACACGCCTACATCCGGACGTCGCGAGTCGTCGCACGGTTTGCCATCGGGCACGGCGATGAATGGCGCGAGGTCCCGTTCGACTACGGCGAGGAGATCGAGGGCCGAGTCGCCGCCATACCGATACCGACCGCGTCGATCCACCCTCAACCCGCCTTCTCGGTCTCGAAACAGGGCGACGTGGTGGTCGGGTTCATTTACGGTCGGATCGAGACCGGCGACCGCAGCCAAGCGGCCCAAGAACGGTGGGACGCCCCCACCGATTGGACGCCCCGGCTGTTTCGGGGCAGGGGCGGCAATACCGTCGTTCGAGTGTGGGACAGGCACGGGCAGGTCGCACGGGAAGACGTGGCGCCCGGCGTCGGGTTTCTTCACGGCGCATTTGTCGACGGCCAGGGCGGCCTCTACCTGGCCAGCGAAGCGAGCCGAGAGGGCTACTTCGACGACATGAGCACCGCGATGGCCAAGATCAATCTCGACAGCCGCATCCTGTCCACAGAGGCCGTGCTCCCGCTCGAGCAGATGCCCGATCGACCGGTCGATACCCACCGTGGGTTCGGGCATCGCGGCCGTTCCTGGTGGCTGGGCGCCCGGTGGTTCTACGGCGGGG
>PWKM01000057.1 GCA_003559755.1 Planctomycetota bacterium | reverse complement strand
TGGTGGTGTTGGCGATGATCACCCCGTCACTGTTCGGATGACCTTCGGTCCAAAGTACGCTCATGCCGGCCTCGTCGCCTTCGAGCCCGCGGTTGCCTACGATAAGCGAGTTGAGAAGGACAAGGCGCGAGGAGGGGGTGGTGTTGAGGTAGCTCGATCCGATGGCGCTGCCGCTCCTCTGAGCGACGTTTCCCTCGAGGCGGCTGTTTGCGATAAGCAGAACAGAGCTGCCATCGGCATATTGCCCGCCGTCCAGATGGATCGCACCGCCGGAACCGCGATCGTGTGTGGTCCCGGACCTGCCCACGTTCTGGCTGATGTTGGAGTATTCGATGATAATGGGGGCGTCGGTGGCCCCGCTCCCGTAGACGAAGATGCCGCCGCCATAGCCGCGTCCATCGGCCAGGTTCTCTCGGACATCGGAGTGGCTCAGGACGACACCCTGCGAGTTGACGATACTCATCCCGCCGCCGCCGTCGAGCCAGCCGCTCTGGGTGACATTTCCATATACGTCAAGGTGGGTCATGGTCACGTTCTGGGCGCTGTCGAGATAGACACCGCCGCCGTGCCCGGGACCCATGCCGCCGGTGATGCCCAACCGGTCGAGGGTGACATCGGTACCCGAGACGTGGAACACGCGGACGTTTCCGCCGACTCCGCTGTGGTTGGCGTCGATGGTGGACGCGCCGGTCTGGGCGGTGAACCCGGCGTCCCAGCCGCCGCTGATCGACACGCCGCCGGTCGAGACGCTGAGGTTCACCCCCAGGTCCCCTGCCGTCCGTGTCACGTCGCCGCTGACTCGCACCCAACCGGTCCCTCCGGCACCCTCGGCCGTGGTGATGGCGGTCTGGAGGTTATCCCAGGTCCCGCTCGCCGTCAGCGTATCGGCCCCGTCGAAATACTGAATCATCGGGGCAGCCGTTGCGATGCCCGCCAGGCCGAGCATCAGAGCCATAACCAGTACACCCGTCATCATTCGCTTCAACATTTTGCTGCTCCTTTCAGCCAGTCAATTATTTGCCCAAACGACACGTCGGTGCGTATGCGGCATTGGGACTTCTTCGCCTCTCTGATCTCCTTTCCGCGCCCCCGGGCACTTTTCTCTGCTGTTTCGCTCGGCCCTGCGAACAACACGTGCGGCGGTCTCACCTCATAGGCGTCCTCCTTGTGAACAGGGTCTTGTTTGCCCGTGCGTCCAAACGACAGCGCTCTCCATTGGCGTCCTCCTTGCACACAGTCCGGTTTTCCGATCCAACGGTCCACGACCGCTTCCTCTTGCTCCGTGGCACGGCCATCCTGGCCGTGGAACACACGGGCTGGAAGCCCGTGCCACCACCGGCCCGCCCGCTCGACCTTCACCCGCCCGCTTCGCCGGTGGCTCGGCGGGCGCCCTCTCCCTGCCAGGGAGAGGGGTCAGAAGCACCACGGCCTGACGTTTCTGAGCACGCGCCGGGACAGAGTCGGACCGGCGGGTGCGCCCGCGCGCCCATGCGCCCGTGCGCCCATGCTGCCGCCTGCTACATCGCGGCGGCCTGCGGTTTTACGCCGAGCGTCTCGGCCGCCAGGGTGCTCTTGCAGTCCGGGCACTGCCACAGTTCGACCGGGGGCAGCCGGCCGAGCCGCTGCACGGAGTGGAACCGTGCATGTCGGTGGTCGCATCCCTTTCTTCTCATCATACCTCCTCCTCTATACAGGCCGGGGCTCGATCGCCGCCGGCGCCCATGCCTTCGTCGTTGCCGACGCCTTCTACCGATTTCAGGCGTGCAATCGTCCGGGCCGATGCACTGTCGGCAGGCGCGCACCGGGGACAATCCAATCCCCGTGATACGCACACCATCCGCTCGGCCTCTGCACCGCACCGCGTACGTCGGGCCGTTCCGCGCCCGCACCGATCTCCACTCACGCGAGCCGCATGCTCACGACACAACAGCGGCTCACGAGGACCGGCGGCCGGTTCGGCCAGGTCCCGCCTTGCTCCTGCGGGTCCACACCTGCGGTATGCTCATCTCATAGGCGTCTTCCTGTCAACGCAGTTCGGGCCTTTCGGCGGCGCATCTCGCCCCGCCGCCCCTTTTCCGGTGTTGCGTTGGGGCAACATGGCGGAGCACGAAGCCCTTTGTGTATTATTACTGCAAATATCATGCCAGAGAGAGGGCGGCGAAGCCGATTTTCCGTAACTTACTCCTGTGCAAGGCCTTATGACATGGCTTCTTCTGAGGCCATTTATCCGGATGTTGCGAAAATGCAACGTCGAAAACCGCCCAAAGCCCCGGATATTGGCGTAACCCCTTGCCGAGCCAAGGATTACCATCATGTTGCCTGAAAGCAACATCGGTCGGGCGGTGTTGACTTTTATCACCATTATCCCCGCCGCAGATCCGCCGGGCCGGATATTCGCAGATCGGCCCACAGAAAGGCAAAGCCGGGTATGCATCGCCCGCCCGCTGTGCTATGATAGGCGCTCCGGACGGCGGCGTCTTCCGGTGGGTGCGAGCGGTCGCGGCGTCAGTCGCCGCCGGTCGCCGCCGGTGCTCCGCCGACCTTTGCTCGACAACGGAACCGATTGGCAAGGAGGTGCGCGTGTTCGATCTGGGGCTGAGCGATTACGAGAAGGCGGAGTTCCTCGAAGCGGCACGGCTGGCCGGATACTGGCTGGTCAACAGCCAGAACACGGCCCGGCGCCCGTGGGGCCGAGTGGCCGCCCGGGACAGCGCGGACCGCGGGCGGCTGCTCGAGAAGGTGTGCCCGTCCCGGGAATACTGCCAGCCCGCCGGCGTCTGGCTGCACGGCATCTATATCGCCGGCCTGCTCGACCTCGCCCGAACGCCGATCCTCGACACCCACCTGTACAAGTCGGCCGCCGAGGACGCCGCCCGGTTCCTCACGGCGCTGCAATGCTTCGACCAGCGTTGGCCGCGGGCCATCGGCGGGTTCCACGAGCTGTACCCCGGACACGAGTACTCCGCCCCGCGCGACGCGGCGAGCGGCTCGTTCGGGCTGATCGCCCTGTATCTCGACACCGGCGAGCAGGACGATCTCGACCGGGCGGTCCGGTTCGCCGAGTGGTACGCGACGCACGGCTCCGACGAGGACGGCTACCCGTGGGACGATTTCGACCTGGAGAAGGGCCGGGGGACCAGCCGCATCCGGGGCGACTGGCAGGCCGGCGGGGCGCTCATATACTACTACCTGTGGCGGATCACCGGCGATGACCGGTGGAAGACCGCGATGGACCGGGTGCTGGCCGTCCTCGTCGAGGTCTGCACCAACGCCCCCGGGACAGACACCGCCTACGATTTCCACGGCTCCTGCACCCTGTCGATCGGCAACGACGACTTCGCGAACACCGCCCTGTTCGCCGGACACCAGATGTTCGGCCGGCAGGAATACCTCGACCTGGCGGCCGAACGGCTGCGGGCGGAACTGGGCCGCCAGGCGGAGAACGGCGCGTTCCCGAACCTGGGCGGCACATTCGTCACCGCCCTCGAACTGCTCGACGCACTCGACCTGGCGGCCGAGGACGTCGAAGTGCTCCCCCCGGACGACATCCGGGGGCCGATGCTCCGAGCCGCCCGATACGGGCTCTCCCTCCAGGAGCGGACCGACAAGGACCGGTTCCTGCTCGGCGGGGTGTACGGACAGAGCAATTATGGGACCGCCCGCGACACCATACACGGCCGCGACACCGGATACGCTCTCCAACTCTGGATGCGGCTCGCCGGGTATCGCGCCTCGACGTATACCGTACTCGGCTGGTAATACGGGGCACGGTCGGCCCCCCTCCCCCGCACGGCAAGAACGCCCATCGGCTCCCGCACCCCGCCCGTGCTGCGCTCATGCCCCTGCGCTCGAAATGACGGGTGTAAGGTGGGAGAATAGGAGGACGGGAGAAGCGGGGGAACACACGCCACATGCCCAGCGCGCCCATGTCACCGTGCCCCCCAAGCCCCGTGCTCCCATGCCCCCGCTCCCCCATGCCTCAAATAAGCCCGCCCGGCGCCCTTCGACGCCGGACGGGGGTGCGTGTGCTGCGTTACGACCGTTTCCGCCGCTTCAGCCCGAGCAGGGCCAGTCCGAGCAGCGACAGCCCGGCCGGCTCGGGGATGGGGACGACCGGCCCCAACCCGAGCGCCTCGAACTGCGTAACTCCAATCGAGACGCGGATATCGTCATGCCGCAAGCCG
>PWKM01000125.1 GCA_003559755.1 Planctomycetota bacterium | reverse complement strand
CGAGCCGCCGCTCACGCCACCACGCCTGCCAGCTCTCCGGCAGGAACCGCCGCATCAGCAGCCGGGCCTTGCGCGTCATCCGCAGGTTCTCGGGCAGGTCTTCCGGCGGGCCGGTGCCCGGCTCGATGTCCTCGGCGGGCGGCTGTTCCGCCAGGTAGGCGGCCGGGGTCGGGTAGATGACGACGATGTCCGGCTCGAACCGCGATATCCAGACCCGGACGTAGTGGGTGAACCGGGGGAACGTCATCCCGGCGCAGCCGGCGTTCAGCACCTGGTAGCGGCCGGGCGCCGCCTCGTCGAGCATCGCCTGCATCTGGGCGGGATAGTCCATGCCGGGGCTCTCGAACAGGCCGAACGTCTCCGACGCCCCGAGCACGGCGACCCGGACCACGCCCTCCGGCTTCTCCATCGTGATCGGCTCGGCCCCCGGGACCTTGCGGAACCCGTGCTCGTCGAGCTCCCACTTCTCGAACCGGGCGCCGGGCCGGCTGCGGATGCCCAGCTCGTCCTCGACGGTGAGCAGCCGCTGGGAGTAGTGGCCGACCAGCGGAGCGCCCCACCGGACCGCGTCGTCGATCCGGGCGCACAGCTCGAGCACGACGGCGAAGACGACCGCCAGCCCGATCCATTTGAGCCCGACTCGTATGATCGCCCTTGCTCTCACTCAGACCTCAGAACTGGAAGTAGATGAAGCTCTCGGCCGTCGCGCCCTGGAACGCGAACAGGTAGAAAAAGATGCTGTAGGCGACACATTTCGCCCAGGCGGGAACGGGCCGCACCCGGTGCAGCTCTTCGCGGCCGGCCGCGATCTGGGCCAGATCGACCAACAGCAGCGGCACCGCATAGATGGCCAGCGGCCGGGCCAGCGACCAGTCCACCGCGCCGTGCAGGGTGAACGCCCGCCTCACCAGCTCCCAAATCTCGCCCGCGGTGTGGTCCTGGGCGCGGAAGAACAGCCAGCCGAGGCAGACGACGTGGAACATGAACAGCATCTTGACCAGGTGCCACGCCTTGCGGGCCGCCTCGGGGAGCGGGACGCGGACCCGCTCGAGGACCGGCCGGAGCGCCCGATGCAGCATGAGCACAACCCCGTGATACGCCCCCCAGAACACGAAGTTCCACTGCGCCCCGTGCCACAGCCCGCCCAGCAGCATGGTGATCGACAGGTTGCGGTAGGTCTTCGCCTTGCCCTGCCGGTTCCCGCCCAGCGGGATGTACAGGTAGTCGCGAAGCCAGGTCGAGAGGGTGATGTGCCATCGCTGCCAGAACTCGCGCGGGTTCGTCGAGATGTACGGGTGCTTGAAGTTGACCCGGATGTCGATGCCCATGCACTTGGCGCAGCCGCGGGCGATGTTCGAGTAGCCGGAGAAGTCGCAGTAAATCTGGAACGCGAACATCCACACCCCGGCGATGATGGCGAACCCCGTCGGGTTCGCCCCGGCGGCGAATATCTCGTCCACGTACGGGGCCAGGTTGTCGGCCACGAACACCTTTTTCACCAGCCCCCAGAAGATCAGGTGCAGCCCGTCCCCGAACTGGTCGATGGAGAACCGGCGCTGGGCCCGGATCTGGGGCAGGAGCGAGCTTGCCCGCTCGATGGGGCCGGCGACGAGCTGGGGGAAGAACGCCACGAACAGGGCGAAATCGAGGAACCCGCCCAGCCCGCGGACCGGCTTCATCCGCTCCCGGTAGATGTCGATGGTGTAGCTCATCGTCTGGAACGTGTAGAACGAGATGCCCACCGGGAGCACGATGTCGAGCCGCAGCCATTCGCCGGTCGCCCCGAACGCCGCTTCGAACGAGCCGGTGAAAAAGTTGAAGTACTTGAAGAACCCGAGCAGGCCGAGGTTGGTCACGATGCTGGCGATCACCCACCGGCGTTTGCGCCGGTCCTTGTCCGGCCCGCCCGCGTCGATCGCCGCCAGCATCCGCAGCCCGGCCACATAATCGACGACCGTCGAGATGAGGATCAGCGACAGGAACCGCCAGTCCCAGTAGCCATAGAAGAAGTAGCTCGCCGCCAGCAGCATCAGGTTCTGGGCACGCAGCCCATGCCGCCGCCACCGCTGGAACAGCCAGTAAAGCCCCAGCACGATGACGAAAAAGACGGCGAAATCGAACGAGTTAAACCACAAAAGGGAATCCTCTCAACGCAGCCCGGTCGGCCCGGCCCCAAACATACGATTCTACATAGACCGCCGCCCGACGGTCAACCGGTAACGGCGAGTACCCGCCGGCTAACAACATTCTCGGATACCCGGACGGCCGATAAAGCGGGCGAAGGCGGCGATTTCCGTCAAACATCCGCCCCGATGGCGACCTCCACACAGCCCGCCGCCGGCTCGGCCACCGCAATCCCGACCGGCAGGAACGCCCGGACCACCTCGATGTTGGTGCGGGCGTGCTCGGTCAACGCTGCCGCTCGATACCGGC
Source organism: Planctomycetota bacterium (assembly GCA_003559755.1). GTDB lineage: Bacteria > Planctomycetota > PUPC01 > PUPC01 > PUPC01 > PUPC01. The sequence goes on along the minus strand of PWKM01000125.1, from coordinate 1,756 downwards.
CGCCCCCGGCCAGTGCCAGCGGCACGAGCAGTTGATCGGCCAGATGCAGCCCGACCGGGGCCTCGGACTCGAGGTATTCGCCCGCCTCTTTCAGCGCCGCTCGAGCGACGGCCTCGGCCCGCAGTCCCTTCCGGCCGAACCCGGTGACCACCTCGACGATGTTGTCGAACGCCATCTCGAGCAAGAGAGCGTTTCCCGGCCCGGCCGGATCGTCCACGATGTCGAGCGTCCGCTCCGCATCGGCCCAGCCCGGCTCGCGGGCGACGACCTCCAGTTCACGCTCGGCGACGTGCAGCGGGAGCGACGAGAGCATCGCCCGGGCCGCGCGCCCTCGCTCGCGGCCGCGTTCGACCAGCTCGATCGGCTCGAGCCGGCCGGTCGGCTCGATCTCGGCGGTGAACCGGCCGCCGCCCGCCGGGTAGAACCCCGCACGCTGGAGCTCGACGGTCACCTGCGGCCCCATCCGGTTCACCACCGGCAGGAACGTGCGGGCGATGAAGTCGAACGGCGGGGCGAACGGGTTGTGGGTCCCGCCCTCGAGGGTGAGGGACGACGGTCCGGCGGCAGTCAGGAGCGCGGGCAGGACGGTCTGGAGCACGAGCGTGGCGCTGCCCGCGGTGCCGACCGAGAACCGGTGCCGGCCGGGGCGGACATCGGTCGGCGCGAAGGTCAGCTCGCCCGAGCCCATCCGTGCCCCGGCGGTCTCCGCGTCGCCGACCTCGGCGGCGGCCCGGACCGCGGTCAGATGCTGGCGGCGCAGGCCCGGTTTGCTGCGGCCGGCCCGGATGTTCGCGATGCGGAACGGCTGTCCGGTGGCCAGCGACAGGCCCAGTGCGGTCCGGAGCACCTGCCCGCCGCCTTCGCCGAACGACCCGTCGATCTCGATCATCGGTCTGCTCGCCTGTCGGAGAGCCCGGGCGGGGCGAGTTTCATTTGACGGCCCGGGCGTCGAGTTCGTCGTGGTCGGTAAAGTCGATCCGCATCGGGGTGATGGTCACATACCCGTCGATGAGGGCGGCGACATCGTCGCCCGCGACCTGGTGGCCCGGGCCGGTGACCTCGTGAATCTGGTAGTGGTCCCACTCGTCGACCCGGCCGACGGACCGGAACCGCTCGGTATAGGGAGCGACGTTGTGGCGAATCCACTTGCGGCCCTTGATCCGGTCGCGGGGCAGTGCCGGGACGTTGACGTTGAGCAGCACCGGCTTGGGGCGGGGGTGGCTGGCGGCCTCGCGGGCGAGTTCGCAGGCGACGTCGGCGGCGTAATCGAGGTCCGGCTCGCCGTCCTCGGCGATGGAGATGGCGATGGCGTGGAAGCCCATCAGGGCGGCCTCGACGGCGGCGCCCACCGTGCCCGAGTAGAGCACGCTGATCCCGAAGTTCGCCCGGTCGTTGATCCCCGAGATGACCACGTCCGGCGGCTCGGGCAGAATCTCGGCGACGGCCAGCTTGACGCAATCGACCGGGGTCCCCCGGACCATGTGCCCCAGGAACTCGCCGTCCCGCCGGACTGTCCGCACCTGGAGCGGCCGGTAGAGGTTGATCGAGTGGGAGGCGCCGCTCCGCTGCTCGGCGGGCGCCACCACGCTCCCCTCGCCCAGCTCGGCGGCACGCCGCCGCAGGGCGGCCAGCCCCGGCGCGAAAATCCCGTCGTCATTGGTCAAAAGAATCCGCATCGGCATATCACCGGTCTGAAAAGCTATAGAAAGAGAACCCAAGCTCTCCCATAAAGGGTAACCGAGACGGGCGGCGAAGT
>PWKM01000076.1 GCA_003559755.1 Planctomycetota bacterium | reverse complement strand
GGGCGGGCTTTTTTGAGGCATGATGGTATCGCGGGAGCATGGGGGCATGGGAGCATGGGAGCGCGGGGGCACGAATGCGTGTGTTCCCCGTTTCTCCCTTTCCCCCATCTTACACTCGTCATTTCGGGCGCCCGCCGCCGCAAGGTGGATACGATGTGCCTGCTCGGTCCCGTTTTTTCGCGGAAAGTCGGCCTTGACTTCGCCGGTGTCTCGCGCGATAATCCCGCGTATCCCGTAGATGGCCGAGGGCGATGGGACTTCACATTCTACGCGAGGCCCGAGTGGTCTTCAGTTGTTTGAGCAACCCTGCGCGTGATCGCGACGGCACCCGCCGGCTCTCCCGCCGGTTCACGGGACTTCCCCCTCTTGACCAGATGGGCTTTTTCTGACCCGTCGGACGGACTTCCTCGCTCAGCGTGGGGAAGGAATGCTATGGATAGACCGCACGAGGACTGTGGCGTGTTCGGCATCTGCGGCGATGACCGCGCCGCTCAACGAGCGTTCTTCGGGCTCTACGCCCTGCAGCACCGGGGCCAGGAGAGCTCGGGGATCGCCGTCGCCGACGCCGGCCGCATCAAGCTGAAGCGGGGCACCGGGCTGGTCTCGCAGGTGTTCGACCGGAGCGACTTCGGCTCGCTTCTCGCCGGCCGGGCCGCCATCGGCCACAACCGATACTCGACGACCGGCCTGTCGAACGTGGAGAACGCCCAGCCGATCCGGGTCCAGTTCAAACGCGGCCCCATCGCCGCCGCCCACAACGGCAACCTGGTCGATGCGGCGAAGCACCGCCGGACGATGGAAGAGCAGGGCTCGATCTTCCAGACCACGAGCGACAGCGAGGTCGTGCTCCACCTCATCGCCCGGTCGGAAGGAGGGACCATCCCCGAGATGGTGCTCGACGCCCTGGGCCGGGTCGCCGGCTCGTACTCGTTCCTGTTCCTCACGCCCGACCAGCTCATCGCCGCCCGCGACCCCCAGGGCTTTCGCCCGCTCTGCCTGGGCCGTCTGGACAACGCGATGGTGGTCGCCTCCGAGACCTGTGCGTTCGACATCATGGGCGCCCATTACATCCGCGACATCGAGCCGGGCGAGGTCCTGGTCATCGACGGGCGCGGGCTCGACTCGCTCCGGCTCCCGAAGGCCGACCGGCTCTCCCATTGCATCTTCGAGTTCATCTACTTCTCGCGGCCCGACAGCCAGGTGTTCGGCGAGCCGGTGGACAAGATCCGGCGGCGGCTCGGCTGCCTGCTCGCCGAGGAGCACCCCTGCCCCGACGCCGACATCGTCATCTCGGTGCCCGACTCGGCGAACACCGCCGCGCTCGGCTATGCCGAGGCGTCGGGCATCCGCTTCGAGATCGGCCTGATCCGGAACCACTACATCGGCCGCACATTCATCGCACCCGAGCAGAACATGCGCGACCGGGACGTGCGGGTCAAGTACAACACCGTGGCCGGGGTCCTGCGGGGCCGGAAGGTGGTGATGATCGACGATTCGATCGTACGGGGGACGACCCTGCGGAAGCTGGTCCGCCTGGTCCGGAGCGGGGGAGCGGCCGAGGTACACGTCCGGGTGAGCTCGCCGCCCATATGCTCGCCCTGCCATTTCGGGATCGACATCTCGCAGAAGGCGGAGCTCATCGCCGCCAACCACGATACCGAGGAAGTCCGGGCGTTCGTCGGGGCCGACTCGCTCCGGTATCTGTCGGTCGAAAAGCTGCGCCGGGTGGTCGACCGGCCCGAGGATTTCTGTTTCGCCTGCTTCACCGGGGACTACCCGGCGCCGACGCCGCGGGCGTTCGACAAGAACATGTTTGCAAACGGGACTGAAGGATAATGGCCAACTCGACGGCGATGCTCGCATTGGAAGACGGGACCGTGTACACCGGCCGGGCGTTCGGCGCTCGCTGCGAACGCGCGGGCGAGGTGGTGTTCAACACCAGCATGACCGGCTACCAGGAGGTGATCACCGACGCCTCGTACCACGGCCAGATCGTGACGATGACCTACCCGCTGATCGGCAACTACGGGATCAACGACGAGGACAACGAATCGTGGCGGCCCTGGGTCGCGGGCTTCGTCGTCCGCGAACTCAGCCGGACGGTCAGCAACTGGCGGGCCACCACCGACGTGCATACGTTCCTGTCGGAGCACGGCGTGCCCGGCATCCAGGGGATCGACACCCGGGCGCTCACCCGCCACATCCGCGAGGCCGGGGCGATGAAGGCGGCCCTCTCGACGGACGATCCGGACGCCGAACGCCTGGTGCGGAAGGCGAAGGAGTCGCCGGGGCTCGTCGGGCGCGACCTGGTCCGGGAGGTGACCTGCGAGAAGCCGTTCGAGTGGACCGACGGCCTGACCGGCGACGAGCCGTTCCGGGTGGTCGTCATCGACTGCGGGCTCAAGTACGGGATATTGCGGCGGCTGGTCCGGTTCGGATGCAGGCCGCTGGTCGTCCCGGCGAGCACCGGGGCCGACGCCATCCGGGAGCTCGAGCCGGACGGGGTCCTGCTGTCGAACGGGCCGGGCGATCCGGCCGCCGTGCCATACGTGGTCGACACGGTCCGCGAGCTGATCGAGCCGGACGAGGGCCGTGCGATCCCCGTGTTCGGCATCTGCCTCGGCCACCAGATGCTCGGCCAGGCGCTGGGCGGCCGGACGTTCAAGCTGAAGTTCGGGCACCACGGGGCGAACCATCCGGTCCTCGACAAGCGGACGGGCCGGGTGGCCATCACCGTGCAGAACCACGGGTTCTGCGTCGATATCGACTCGCTGCCGGCGGGCGGGCACGAGCTGACTCATCTGAATTTGAACGACGAAACGCTGGAGGGCATCCAGTGCTCCGACCGGCCCGTGTTCTCGGTCCAGTTCCATCCCGAGGCCTCGGGCGGGCCGCACGACGCCGAATACCTGTTCGGCGAGTTCGTGAACCTGATGAAGGAGCGGGCGTGACGGCCCGCGATTTGTGTATTGACAAGAGCGTGACACGGAGGAAGCAGTGCCGCGACGCGACGACATCCACAAGGTTCTGATCATCGGCTCCGGCCCGATCATCATCGGGCAGGCCTGCGAGTTCGACTACTCCGGCTCCCAGGCGTGCAAGGTCCTGCGGGCCGACGGGTACGAGGTCGTGGTCATCAACAGCAACCCGGCCACGATTATGACCGACACGACGATGGCCGACGTGACCTACGTCGAGCCGATCGTCCCCGACGTGGTCGAGGCGGTGATCGCCCGGGAGAAGCCGGACGCCCTGCTGCCCACCGTCGGCGGCCAGACCGGGCTGAACGTGGCCGAGGAGCTCGCCCGGCGGGGGGTGCTCGACGAGCACGGGGTGGAGATGATCGGCGCCTCGCCCGAGGCGATCTCGAAGGCGGAATCGCGCGACGAGTTCAAGAACACGATCAACGAGCTCGGCTACAAGATGGCGGCCAGCGGGATCGCCCAGACGATGGATGACGCGGAGGCCATCCTGGACGAGATCGGGCTCCCGCTCATCATTCGGCCCAGCTTCACCATGGGCGGCTCGGGCGGCGGGGCCGCCTACAACGTCGAGGAGTTCCGCCAACTCGTCCAGCGCGGGCTCGACGCCAGCCCGACCACCCAGGTGCTGGTCGAGCAGTCGGTCATCGGCTGGAAGGAGTTCGAACTCGAGCTGATGCGGGACCGCAAGGACAACGTGGTCATCGTCTGCACCATCGAGAACTTCGACCCGATGGGCATCCACACCGGCGACAGCATCACCGTGGCCCCGGCCCAGACGCTGACCGACCGCGAGTACCAGACGATGCGGGACGCGGGGCTCGACATCATCCGGGGCATCGGCGTCGAGACCGGCGGCTCCAACATCCAGTTCGCCATCAACCCGGCCGACGGCGAGATGCTGGTCATCGAGATGAACCCACGGGTGTCGCGCAGCTCGGCGCTCGCCTCGAAGGCGACCGGGTTCCCGATCGCCAAGATCGCGGCGAAACTCGCCGTGGGATATACCCTGGACGAAATCCAGAACGACATCACCCGCGAGACCCCCGCCTGCTTCGAGCCGGCCATCGACTACTGCGTGACCAAAATCCCGCGGTTCACCTTCGAGAAGTTCACGGCGGCAAGGCCGGTCCTCACCACCGCCATGCAGTCGGTCGGCGAGGCGATGGCGATCGGCCGCACGTTCAAGGAATCGCTCCAGAAGGCGCTGCG
>PWKM01000166.1 GCA_003559755.1 Planctomycetota bacterium | reverse complement strand
CGGTCTCCCGCATGACCCTGTTGGACGGTCCGATCATGGGCATACTGAACGCCCAGATTTCTCCCGTGTTCGGATCGATCTCGATGTAGGCCGGGTGGACGGTCTCGATCGTCTTGAGCAGCTCGGCGTCGGGGGAGAAAACCTGTATGCGGCTGTTCACGTAATCGGCGACGTACACCCGCCCCTCGGGATCGGTGGCGACGCCCGTCGGCACGCAGAACCGGTCGTCACCGCTGCCGTATCCTTCATCGGCCTTGCCAACGCCCGCGAAAATAGTCGGCGGGTCCTGGGAGCCGAATTCCGCCCGCTTGACCATGTGGAACGCGTCGGCACTCCCGTGCCGTACTTCGGTCTTCCACACATAGCCGGTCATGTAAACGTACTTGCCATCCGGGCAGAATGCGATGCTGGTCGGCCCAACGATCTGGGTACGCCCGCCGACTGCGTGCCGCACGCGGACCTCTCTCGATACGCTCGGCCCCCTGATCGGCACCCCGCCGCTCGATCCGTCGGTGGCCAGCCAGTTCAGCTTGTGGAACGCGAGGGCAATCCGTCCGGGCTCGTCCCCCGCGCCGGGATGAACAGCCATCGACGTCGCCCCCCAACCGCCGGGGTGGCCACCCCCGCCCCACGCGCTGGAGCCGGACGAAAGCAGCGTTGCCTCCTCGAAGCCCAGTTTCAGCGGGAGCTCCAGGTCGTCCTGAGGGAACACATGCGTCTGGAGGTCCACGACCTCATCGATCTTGTTGCGGGGGAACGGATAGACAGTTCGGACGTAATTGCCCTCGTGGTCGAAGAACCGGAGGTGGTCGAGACCCAGCCCCTCAAACACATACACCCCTTCGGGCGTCGCAGACAGAATCGGTGCGATATTCGATATCCGCTTGTGCGGACTCCAGTACAATGTCCGTTCGAACTTCGGATCAAGGCCCAGCGAGACCCGCACCGTCAGTTCGTCCTTGTCATCGATATACGTGCCCTGATCGTTCTTCCCGTCCCACACCACCGTCTGTTCGAGCGAGTCCTTCTCGAACGGTTCGGGCGCGTTTGGCCCCAGGACGCCGGAGGCGAGATGGCGGACGATCCGGCCGCGGGCGTCTTCAATCGCGATAGTCACGTCACTGTACGCGCGCGCTTTGAACGAAATCGTGACGCGATCGCCGTCACGAGTGACGGTCGGCTTTCGCTCGAACTCGAACGGGCCCTCCCGCTTGACTTCCCACTCCGGAAGGGCCGCTCCCTCGGCGTAGCCACAGAAGGCGGCCCCGAGCAGAAGGGCTGAGGCCAGTGCGGGCACGACGGAAAAGGCGGCTGCTCGCACCAACCGCCTACAGGACGCTTTGATCGCCGGGATCGTCATCATGCACCCTCCGAAATATTGTCGCAACACAACAGGGGCCGGGGCAACATCTACATTATAAGCCACCTGCGACTCGTTTCCAGCACCAACCCGCCCAGAATCCAGATAATGGCTTCGAGAGCCGAAAGGCGAACTTGAATGGGTCGTCCATTTGGGTTACACTTGGGCTGTGCGGGGCTATAGCTCAGTTGGGAGAGCGCGGCCTTTGCAAGGCCGAGGTCACGGGTTCGAGTCCCGTTGGCTCCACCATCCCCCGCCGGGCCGTCTGGCTTGGCGGGCGGTATCGTATAGAGGAGAGGTGTCCGAGCGGCCGAAGGAACACGCTTGGAAAGCGTGTGATGGGGCAACCCATCCGCGGGTTCGAATCCCGCCCTCTCCGCCAGTCCCGCACAACCGCTTATTCGGCCCCGAATGGGCGCCCCTACCCCTTCTTCTTCCCATCGGCCCGACGGTCGGAAAACAGCAGGAACTGGATGAAGGAGCCGATTGTCCCCAGGATAATCGTACAGGCAATCAGCACATAGGTATCCTGGCCGAACGCGCGCAGCTCCCCGATGGCCTGTGACGGGCCCAGCTCCTTGATGAGGGCGTACACACCGAACATCAGGGCAGCGGCTCCGTTGAACGCCGTCGAAAGGATGAGCACCGTCCTGCGAAGCAGGAGCGCCAGCAGCCCCCCGATCAGCACGAGCAGCGCCACGGCGACCAGATAGGCCTCCAGCGAGAAGCTGCTCATCGTGGTGTTTGCCAGGAGCAAGCCCAGCATGCCGCCGAGGGCGAAAACGCCCACCCGCTCCAGCAGCACGCACAGCACGGCACCGGCGATCCCGCCGCACACTGCCCAGACCACGACGGCGGTCCGGTCAAGTGAGGCCAGCACCTCCTCGGCGACTTCCGGATAGCTTGTAACCGCCTCGATGACCTCCGGTGACGAGGTGAACCGCCACGCCAGATAGGCGGCAATCGAACCACCAAGAACGAACCCACCCAACCCCAGCGCCAGGCGGAGCAGCGGATAACCGAAGAAACACATCCCCGCGCCGATAACAACCAGCACACCCAGAATGATCGTTGTCGCGATGTTCGAAGCCAATACGAACGACGGCGCGGCATCGAGCAAAATCAGCCCTTGTTCAAACACGGGTCGTCTCCTCAATAAGCGCTTGTTTCGAGTACGATTATAGTACGCGGACTCCGCCGATGCTACTTTATCTCGGGAAGCCATCGGAGTGGAGCACGCGGGCAGGCCGTTCGGAATCGACGACTGCTTGACCCGGCCCGGGGGTCGGGGTAACATGATATTCGGGGCCAACGCCCATCCTGAATGGAGGATGTATGGACATGCATAAAGATGCCTGTGACGAATGCGGCCGCCCGATGTCCCTGAAAGACGTCGAGGAGAACACATTCCGCGAGGTCGACGGGCTTCTGCTGTGTCCCGAGTGCCGGCTCTCCAAAGCCCATCCGAAGCGAATGCGATGCCCCCACTGCGGAGAACAGGTGACGGCCGTCCTGCACGCGGGGAAATACACCTGTGCACGATGCGGCCGGCAGATCGGCGGCCAACAGGAAGAAGGAGTGATCCGGTCCGCACAGCCCGCCGGACGACGCGAAGAGGACGACGATGATCGGCCGGACCAGCCCAGGGCGGCAGACCCGGTACGCCCCCGCACGGCGCTCCGTACTCGCCGAAAGGCAAGTAAGGCGGTCCCCGTCCTCGGTGTCCTGCTCAGTTGCTTCGCGGCGGCGACACTCATACTCGCCTCGCTGCTCGTGCGCGAAACGATGCTGCGCCCGAGAGAAAGACCGGATGAGATTGCGACAGAAGCTCCGCCCGACCGGCCCGAAGAGCCGGAGACCGTGGAAGACGAGCCCCCGGTCCGGCCCACCAGGCCGGCAACGCGCAGGGACGAAGAGATCGCGACCCTCATACGCGACTGGATTGAGAACGAGCCGAGCCAGCCGCTGGAGAAAATCGACATATACCGCGAGGCGGGCCGGGAAATCAGCGACCCCATACTCAGGGCGCGGACCCTCGAGGTGCTGGCAGACTTCGAAATCGCGGTCCGGGAGACCGAGGAAGCCCGGGTAAGGACGGTCCAGAACCTGACCGAGCAGCTCGAGGAGGCGGCCGGCCGCATTGCCGAGTTGGAACGGCAGCTCGAGGCCGCCACGGAACCCATCGAGACCGCCGAGGAGATCGACGAGCCGGAATCCGATCCGGCCCCAAGGACTCGGGAACGGGAAGCAGAGGTGGCACTCGAAGCCGCTAAGGCAGCCGCCATCGAGGACATCGAGAACCAGGATTATGGAGCGGCGATGGCCCGACTGCAGGCGGTCGCTGATGAATTCGAGGGGACGGAAGCGGCCGAGAAGGCGGCGGAAGAGCGGAGACGCGTTCGACGCGACGCCTCCGATGCGTTCAACAACATCCTCGCAGACGTCAGAGAACTCAGGAGAGCCGAAGACTACGCCGGGGCACGTGAACTGCTGGAGACCGCCCGGCGATTTGGCGTGGATGGCTTTCAGCACCAGATCGATCGCGAGTTGGCCGACCTGCGGCCCGACCGGGAGGACGACGCGGAAGAGGAAGAACCGCCTGCCCGAACGCCCGCCCGCGTACGTGAACTGATCGGGCAGCTCGGCGACGATGATGCGGTCGAACGCAGCAGAGCGGCCGAGCGGCTCGGCGCACTCGGGGACCGGGCAGCGGTATCGCCTCTCATCGGGGCGCTCGAAGACGACCACTGGACCGTACGGGCCGCCGCGGCCGGCAGTCTCGGCCGGCTCGGGGACCGTCGAGCCGTCCCTCACCTCATCGCTCTGCTCGATGATCCGCAGGAAGGTGTGGTGTATGATGCTCTCAGCGGCCTCGAACGTCTGACCGGTGAGAAGTTCGCCGCCGACGAGAAGGACCGGTGGATGGAGTGGTACGCGGCAGACAGCGATGGCGGCGTCATGTTCGACTCGACCGTACGCCACAGAGTGCCCGGCGAGCGGATCATCGGGCTGTCGATCCCCTCCACCGTCGCCGTCCCTCTGGGAAGCAAGCTCGAGGTGTTTCGCAACGGCGAGAAGGTCACCGAGTTGGAAGTCGAGTCGAAGCGGAACGGCCTGGTCTATGGGCGGATCGGCCGGGACCTCAATCTCGAACTCGGCACCGCCTTGAAGGTCCGGCTGATCGAATAATTCATCCGGCTGCGAGCCGCTGCACTTCCCCCTCCGTTGCCCCTTCCACCCGAAACACCTTGTTACGCCCCTTCTGGCCGGAGACCAGTCGTACCTGGGCCCGCCGTACGCCCAGCGCCCGGGCCAGCACTTCGGCGACCGCCTTGTTCGCCCGGCCTCCCCGGGCGGGCGACGTGACCTTGATCTTCAGGGAGCCGGCGTACTCGCCCGCCACCTCGTCGCGGGCGGCTCCCGGCTGGACGCGAACGGGGATGAGGAGGGCAGCATCGCCGTCGGGCTTGCACTCGATCATGACTTTCGCCGATAGTGCCTGGCCAGTTCCTTGAGTTGGCCGAGGAACTCGGCGGGCGAGGCGTACCGGTCATCCGGGTCCTTTTCCAGCATCCGCATGATGATCGCGTCCAGTGTTTCGGGGACGCCGGGGACAAGCTGGCGGACGGGGACGGGGTCCTTTCGGATGTGTGCGAGCAGAATCTCTTTCTGGGACTTGCCGGTGAAGACCGGGCTCCCGGTGAGTGCCCGGTAGAACGTCGTCCCCATTGCGTAGATGTCCACTCGGCAGTCGATCTCGCCGCCCCGAGCTTGCTCCGGCGCCATGTACCGGGCCGAGCCGTACACCCCGTCGGCCTGTCCCACGGTCGGCTGGTCGGCCAGCGTCTTGGCAATTCCCAGGTCGCCGATCTTGACGATGCCGTCGAACCCCAGCATCAGGTTGTCCGGTTTGATGTCGCGGTGGACCACGCCTTTTTTTTGCGCATACACCAGCCCGTTCGCCACGTGGATCATCATGGGGAGCACGGTGCTCACGGGCAGCTTCTGCCCGCCCGACAACAGTCCGCCCAGGTTTCCGAACGGCATAAATTCCATCGTGTAGTAGCACAGGTTCTCCCAGCGGCCGCAGTCATAGACCTGCACGATGTTCCGGTGGTTCAGCCGGCCAGCCGCTTTCGCCTCGTTGATGAAGCGGTCGATAAACTCCGGGTCCTGCACCAGCTCGGGCGCGAGGAATTTGATGGCGACCGGGCGTTCGAGCGAGAGCTGAACCGCCTTGTAAACCGTCCCCATGCCGCCCCGCCCGACTCGTTCGAGTATGCGGCATCCGGCGATCTCGTCCCCGATCAGCCCTCCGCTCATCCGCCGTTCGGAGTCGTCGAGGAACGAGAGCAGGCAGTCGCCGACCTTGATCCGGTCGCCCGGCCGGACCTTGGACTCCTTCACCCGGTGACCGTTCACATACACCCCGTTGAGCGAGCCGGCGTCCCGGACATAGAACCCGTCGTCCCGACGTTCGATCCGCATGTGCCGCCGGGACACCAGTGTGTCGGACAGGACCACGTCGTTCGTCCCGTCTCGTCCCACCGAGAGCTCTTCGTGATCGGTGATCCGGAAGGTATCGCCCTGACCGGCTCCCTTTTCGATAATCAGCTTGGGCATAACCGTCTCGTAATCCTCATTCCACGCCGTCGGCCAGTTCCCTCGACCTCCGGCCGGCTCGATGGATCGCCCGGACGATCGATTCGAGCACTCCGTCCTCAGCCATCGACCGGAGCGCCGCCTCGGTCGTCCCGCCCGGCGAGGTAACACGCCGCCGCAATTCCTCGGCGGGCTCGCCCGATTCCACCAGCATCCTGCCCGCCCCCAGCACGGTCTGGTTGGCCAGGACCAGGGCATCGTCCCGCTCCAACCCCAGCTCCTCGCCCGCCCGGGCCATCAGCTCGGCAAGCAGGAAGACGTACGCCGGGCCGCTGCCCGACAGTGCGGTCACCGCGTGAATCTGTTCCTCGTCACTGACTTCGAGGACCAGGCCGCAGGCACCGAGCAACTCGCAGGCACGTGCCCGGTCGGCGTCGGTGGCATGTGTGCCGCCGCACAGTGCAGCCGCGCCCTCGCCGACGAGCATCGGTGTGTTGGGCATGGCCCGGACGACGCGGGCCGGCTCCGCACAGGCCGCCTCGATCCGCGCGATCGGAATCCCGGCGGCGATCGAGATGACAAGCTGGTCGGCGGTCAGCACCGGTCCGACCTCCGCCAGCACTGCGGGCATCACCTGCGGCTTCACCGCCAATATGACGGTCGGTGCCCCGCAGGCGTCCTTGTTGGCCGGGGTCGTCCGGGCGCCGGTGACCCTCTCGAACGCGGCCCGCCGGTCTTCCTCCGGATCGCTCGCGATGACCTCGCTGCCCGGTATCAGCCCCGCGCCCAGGATCCCGCGACACAGCGCGGTCGCCATATTTCCCGCCCCGACGAAGCCCAGTTCGGCCATTGTATTCTCCATATCGTTGGTACCACTTTGATTGTAATCGAGAGCGCCCTTTGCCGCAACCGGGCGGCCTGTGTTCGATGCTGTTGACAGACCGCGGCACGCCCGATATCTTGCGTTTGGACCATTGGAGAGGAGATGTCATGATTGACCGCGAAAACGCCATCCTGCTCGAGTTCAAGGACCTGTTCGGATCGGGCGAAGGGGTCGGAATGGCCCAGGCGCCCGGCCGGGTAAACATCATCGGCGAACACACCGACTACAACGAAGGACTGGTCCTGCCGATTGCCATCGCCCGCAACACGCTGGTCGCCTTCCGGGTGAACGGCTCGCGGACGGTGACCGTGCGGTCGATGGCGCTCGAGGAGACGGGAAGCTTCTCGCTCGACGACGAGGAGATGCCGGGCGAGCCGTCGTGGCTGGTCTATGCGGCCGGAGTGGCCCGGGCTCTGCAGGACGCCGAGGTCCCGGTCATCGGCTGCGACCTGGTCGTCAATTCGACGGTCCCGCTTGGCGGCGGCCTGTCATCTTCAGCGGCGTTCGAGGTTGCAATTGGGCTGGCCCTGACGGCGGCCGCCGGCCGGGAGATCGACCGGAAGGACCTGATGTGGGCCTGCCACCGGGCCGAGAGCGAGTACGTGGGGATGCGGTGTGGGATCATGGACCAGTATGTCGCGCTGTTCGCCGAGGAGGGGAAGGCCGTCCTGCTCGACTGCCGGACGGCGGAGCATAAGCTGGTCCCCTGCCCCACCGACATGGCCAAGTTCGTGGTGTGTGACACGGCGGTCCGGCACGAGCTGGCCAGCTCGGAATACAACAGGCGGCGGGAAGAGTGCGAACAGGGCGTCGAGCAGGCGGCCCGCATCCTGAGGGCAAAGCCGGTCCGGGCATTGCGTGACCTCGAGCCGGGCGACCTGTCAGAACTCCAGCAGGAGTTGGACCCCGTTATCTTCCGCCGAGTGCGGCACGTTGTGACCGAGAACGCCCGCGTCGAGGAGGCGGTCAAGGCCCTGCGGAACCGGAACTACGTGTCGATGGGCGTCCTGATGGACGCCTCGCACGAAAGTCTGAGAGACGACTACGGGGTGAGCTCCCCCGAGCTCGACACAATGGTCGATCTGGCCTGGTCACAGCGGGGCGTCTATGGCTCGCGGATGACCGGCGGCGGGTTCGGCGGCTGTACGATCACGCTGATCGACGCCGGGCGGGTCGACGAGTTCTGTAAGAACATGGCCCTCGGATACCAGGAGCGGACCGGCGAGACGCCCAGCATCTACGTCTGCTCGCCCGAAGACGGGGCCCGTATCGTGCATCCCGTCCCGGAATGACGCGCGTCCCCCAGGGATGCAGGCGCCTGTCGTCGAACCAATATCCGGGTCCGGCATTGCTCCGGCCCGGCGAAAAATACAGGCAACACGTTCACCGGTCGAATTCAATCGGAGGGGCTGACATGTTGAGGCGAACGGTTCTGGTATGTGTGTTTGTTTTTCTAGTTGTTGGGGCGGCGGCTGCGTGGGAGATCCCGCTCGAGGTCGCCGAGGGCAGGGGTGCAGCCGGACGGCGCTACGTGTCGGGCGGCGTTCCTCTGCTCGAGGGGCAGGCGGCGGACACGTCGGAATTACGACTGGCCCGACGGAGCCCAAACGGGGACCTGGTCCCCGTCCCCGCCCAGTTCCGCGTACTCGCTCGCTGGTGGCGGGGTGACGATTCGATCCGGTGGGTGCTCGTCGATTTCCAGGCCGATATCGATGCGGGCGAGACCCGCCAATTCGTCCTGACAAACAGGGAACTGCCCCCGGCAGAACCGCCGGCCGTGCTGACGGTTGAGGAGACGGACGATGACATCGTGGTGGTGACCGGTCCGGCCCGGTTCGTCGTCTCGAAAACCCATTTCAACTTCCTGGCATCGGCGTCCGTCGATGCGAACGGCGACGGGGCGTTCTCGCCCGACGAGGAACTGCTGGCGCCGAGTCCCGACTGCGGCACGGTGGTCGAGGACAACTTCGGCGAGCGGTATTATTCGTCCGAGAGCACCAGGAGCGTCGAGGTCATCGAGCAGGGGCCGATGCGCGTCCGTATCCGGGCGCGAGGCCTTCACCGCGCCCGAGCCGGCGAGGGCTACAGCCAGGGGATGTACCGCTACGACTACTTTATGGACTTCTTCGCGGGATCGACCACCGTATATTCCGACGTGGTCATCGGGAACAACTTCCCCCAGAGCGTGGGCACACCCTGCTTCGAGGACGCATCGCTGTGGCTGACCCTTCGCGGCCCGGTAAACGGATTCTCGATCGCGGGACATCGCGGCACCTCACACGAATTCGAGCCGGGCGAAGGGACCTCGGTCTGCCTGTACCAGGATTCAAACGGGGCGGACACCTGGGAGCAATGCCAGGGCTACAATACCGAACGACGTGCCCGCTGGCGTTTCCCGGCAGGCCGCACCGCGACCTTCCGCGGCTACAAGGTGTGGGAGCGTGGCGGCGACGACGACGACCCGGGCCGGGAGATTGCCTCCGGCGATCAGGCGACTGGGACAACGCTCGTCCGGACCGAGCGGGGCGGGGTCGTGATGCATCTGCGCGACTTCTGGCAACAGTTCCCCAAGGGCGTCGAGGTGTTCGCCGACGGCCGGCTGCGCGTCGGGCTCTTCCCCGGCGAGTACAAGGTCAACCACTTCCTCGAAGACGCCACGGCCAAGGGACACGAGATCATCCTCCATTTCTTCGTCGACGAACAGCCGAACCCGGCCGAGATCGCTGCGGTATGGGACGCGAAGGTGCTGCCCAGACCGGCGGAACTGCAACATATCGCCGACTGCGGGGCGCTGGCAGACCTCGGCCCCTTCACCGTGCCCACACAGGGACTGGACACCCGGCCCAACAACCGGACCGCGGCATATGACGCAAGGATGCTGACTACCGACGGGCTGTACGGCAACGCCTACGGGTGGCAGGTCTTCGGCGAACGCTGGCGGAGCTGCGGCGGCCATTCCTCGCGCGGGGCACGGCAGCCGATGAACCAGGATAACTACCTCTACCTGTGGTTCGTGACCGGCAACCACGGCTGGCTGCTCAACGGGGATGCGAGAAGCCGGCATTTCCGCGACGTCAGGGCGTATCGCATCGAGGACGTCGATCCGTTTGCCTACCGGGACTGGGACGAGTTCCGGGCCAACAACCGGAGCGAGGACTGGACGCGCCGGCCCTACCCGTGGGATGCCGGTGCCGACTTCGCCGAGGAGGCGAGGAAGTACTCCGAAGGCCGCTACCATCGCTCCACCTTCTGGCTGCCCAACCCCGCACACATGGTGCTCGACCTGCTCTACGACCGCTACCTGCTGATGGGCGACCAGCGGGCGTTTGAGAACATGCGAACGGTCGCCGCGCACGGCGGCTATTACGCCGCATATCGACCGCCCCAGGTGCACAGGACCACCGGCTGGTCGTGGCGGACCTGCTACCGATACTGGGAGCTGACCGGGGACGAGGATGCCGCCCGGCTGATGGACCTGAGCACGGCGAACTTCAAGAGGATGGCCGAGGCCGAGGACCTGGCTCTGCCCGAGCGACAACGCCGGCTGGATGACGGCACGGTCGAGACCTCGATCAACTGGTGGTTCACCTTCGTCTTCGCCAGGTCCGCCGCGATGGCCGCACTGCACACCGGCGATCCCGACGCGCTCACCATCTGCAAGCGGCTGGCCGACAAGATCGCCGTCGAGAAAGAGCAGCACGAGGGTTACCACTACCGCGATTTCGCCGAGTTCTACGGCGTGCTCTGGCACCTGACGGGCGAACAGATATACCGGGAAGAGGGGCTGGGCCCGGACGAGGGCGAACGGCTGAAGATCGTCACCGGGCGGATGAACCAGCCCGCCAACGGCCACTGGCTGTTGACCCGCCCTCCGGCGGTCGAGGACGACGAGTGACGAGCTCGGCAGAACAGCGGACAGGGATCCGCCCGCGTTGCCGCAGCGAGGTCGGCCCGATCAGTACACGTTGAACCACTTGCGGAACAGGGGGACGGTGGGGATAACGATGATCAGGTACGCGACGATCCAGGGGGCCAGGATGTACATCGGGACGCCGCTGGGCGGGATGCCCGGCACGAAGCCCAGGAACTTGAACTGGTCCAGGTCGATCTGGGTGGCTTCGATCAGCTAGGCCCCGTGGATTTGAATGGTCGGCTCATAATACCTCCCCCCCGCCTTGAACGGATGGGTGACCGCCTCTCCGTTGTGTCGGATGACAAGCTCCACCGCGTTGATTTTCTTCGTGGGGCGGATGGTCCACTGGGCGTATCCGTTCAGCACCTCGCCCGAAGCGGTTGGTACCGGGTCCTCGACCACTTCCTGGATGGGGTCAGACAACATTTCGATGCCGGTCTCGGGCGACGGGGGCACGAGGTAGGTGTACGAGATTGCCCGGTCGCCGGAGATGGATGAGAGCGGGTACCACGCCTTCACCACGACCTCGTCGCCGACCTCGGCCGGATAGAAGTCGAGCCGTCCGAAGCACCAGATGGCGAGCAATGCGATGGGCAGGATGTAGATCAACAGCGGCTTTCCTTCGGCTTTCATCTTCATCAGATTGATCATCCCGATGGTGGAGCCGATTCGCTTGGCCGCAGGTTTATCTTTGGCCCGCTTGGCCTCGCGCTTGAGCTGCTTGAGCCGCTTGAGGTCGAGCTTGGCCCGGCGGAGCCGGTCCTGGTCCGTGGTCCATTTCCTTGCGATGGTGAGGATCATCGACGTTCCGACGGCGACGATGATGACAGCGATATCGCGGGGGATGGCTGCCAGCCAGCCCAGCGGATAGTCCAGTACGGCTGTAACCCAGTAGGACAGTTCGTTGAGGAATTCCACGTTTACCCTCTTTGTTGGTCTATATGGTTCTGATCAGGCCCCGGTTGCCGTCGATCTCGATGCGTGCTTTATCGGGGATGTTCTGCGTGGCCTGTTCGCAGACGACGGCCGGTATCCCGAAGTCGCGTGCGACGATCGCCCCGTGCGAAAGCACACCGCCGCGTTCTACAATCAGGCCGCGGGCGTTGACGAACAGGGGCGTCCAGCCCGGATCGGTCGATGGGCACACCAGGATATAATCATCGCCCAGGTCGCCCGCCTGCTGCGGGTCGAACACGATGCGGGCGGTCCCGACCGCCGTACCCGAGGCGACGGCCCGGCCTTTGAGTTGGCCGTCACCGCCCTCTTCTCGCAGTTCCGGCCTGCCCAGCGTCTCGAGGTTCTCCGAGTCGATGACATCGCTGAGCGTGAGTTTCTGGTACGATTTCCAGCGGAGCTTCCGCTGCTCGACGTCCTCGGCCAACGGACCCCGTTCGGCTTCGAAGCGGGGCAGTTCGTCGAGCCGGAGGAAAAAGACATCGCGGCCCATGTCCCATCGCCTGCCGAGCTCGAGGATGACCGCGCGAATCTGTTCGTAGCCCCTCATCAGGTGGTGCTTGCCGGTCTCGCGATAGGGGAGCAGTTCCTGGGCGTCCTTCAGCTCGGGCTGGATGAGTTCGAGCAGGGACGCGCCGCCCCACTCGGCAAGGATGTCGGGCAGCCGGTCTTCCACCTCGCGACGTTTATCGACCCAGTCCTGGTGACGCTCTTCCGGCGAGTTCATGCCGGGCTGCCGGAAACTCTCGGCCATCCGCTCGATGTAGCTGGTGTCCTCGCGCCAGCGCGGCTGGGAGAGCTCCATCTCGTTCGTCGCCCTGTGCCCGAACGTCTCGATGAACTCCTCCATAGACGCCTCGCCCTGTGCGACCTTGTACAGGAGTATGTTCTGCTCGACGGTCGTGTCGTTATGAAGGCCGGAGGTCAGCATGCGAGTGAGCTCGGTGCCCTTTTCATCGCCCATCAGTTGGGTGAGGAGCCCTTCCAGGCCCTGCTGGGCCGTGGCCCCGAAGTAGCCGGGCTTCAAAGACTCCTTGCCGAAGTCGTCGAGCACATAAAACCGCCGTCGGTCGAGCTCCTCGATGAGTTCTCCGGTCGTCATCGCCTGCAGGTCGGTCCGGCGGCATTCTTCGAGGAATTGTTCGAGCCGAGGCAGCGCCACATCGACGAATGCGTGCAGGGCCTCGCGACGTGCCCGCTTCATCCTCCGGCTGCACCGGATCATCGACCAGAAGAGTTTGGGCAGGCGGAGGAAGAAGGTGGGCTCGGTCTCGTTCATGTTGAGCTTGGTCGGCGGCCGCTCGATGACGGACGGGTCTTCCAGGATGTCATCGGGGCGATATTCGCCGGGCAGGTCTCGCCAGAACAGGCCGGCGGCCCGGCGGGAATCGACGTAGATACTCCCACAGATCAGCTCGAGAAAGCCGTCCTCGCAGACGGTCTTCGTCGGCTGGTAGCCGAAGTCCTGGTACATCAGGCCGTATCCGCCCGAGCCGCTCGTGAACTCGCGGATGATGTCCCAGGTGAGCGGGGAGGGACGGGGGAGCGTTTCGCCGAGGTTGTGTGTGACCCACACGACGTGCTTTCCTTCCGCCTCTTCGAGCAGGCGCTCGATCTCCGCCTGGCGGCCGACTTCGACATCCTCGAGCACGTCCAGGTTCCGGATATCACGGGTCTGGAGCAGGTTGAACTTGCCGTCGGCCAGCCCCCACTCGATGTCCTGCGGAGTGCCCATGTACGATTCCACCCGCTTGCCGATCTCGACCATCTCGAGAATCTGCTCGTCGGTGAGTGCGGGCGCAACGGTGTTGTCGGGCTGGACGGAACGGGGTGCGGCCGAGGTGGGTGACGGGATGATCTTCCGTTTGATCTCCAGCGACTCGGCGTCGATGATGTACGAGTCGGGGGTCACGTCGCCGGAGACGACCGCCTCGCCCAGCCCCCAGGACGCCTCCATCACCATCTCGCCTGCGGTGATGTCGTTCGGGTTTGCGGTGAACAGGATGCCGGCCCGCTCGGACGGGAACATCGCCTGGACGTTGACGGCCGTCCCGATCACCCCGCGAATGTCATTATGCTGGCGATAGGCCCGTGCCCGCTCGCTGTTGAACGAGGTGAAAACGGCGTCGATGCATTGCCGGAGCGCATCCCG
The DNA here is from genome assembly GCA_003559755.1 of Planctomycetota bacterium. Classification (GTDB taxonomy): domain Bacteria; phylum Planctomycetota; class PUPC01; order PUPC01; family PUPC01; genus PUPC01. The sequence continues at coordinate 1,909 of PWKM01000166.1, read as the reverse complement.
GGGATCGAGCGGGAAGGCCCGGCCGGTCACGTCCTCGTAGTGGCCGAGCAGTTCCAGTGCCCGGGACTCGGGATCGTCGACCTCCTCGATCTTGAGAGAGACGCCCGTCACCGAATCGGCAAACATCTTGATGTGGTCGGCGTAGTCCTCCCAGAAAAACTCCTTCGGCCCGCCGTGCAGGTGCCCGGCCAGGCCCGGGTTGATGCCGCAGTTGAGGATGGTGTCCATCATCCCGGGCATCGACACGGATGCCCCGGACCGGACGGCGACGAGCAGCGGGCGATGGCCGTGGCCGAACGTGCGGCCGGTCAGCGTCTCCAGCCGGTTCATGGCTTCCCGCACCTGCTCCTCGAGGCCATCGGGCCATTCACCGCCCCGCTCTGCGATAATCGGGCAGAGTTCGGCGGAGATGGTGAAGCCGGGCGGGACGGGCAGCCCGGCCCGGCACATCGCGGCCAAGCTGGCGCCCTTACCGCCAAGGATATCGCGGCGGTCGGGATCGCCCTCGGACTCGCCGTCGCCAAAAAAGTACACCCACTTCGTACGGTCACTCATCAGTTTGCATCCCTCATCTCGGCACAGATCACGCCACGCCGGTCCGTGCAGAAGTACACTTTCGAGTCGAGCAGAATCATTGGGGTCGTCACCTCGCCCAGGTAGCCGGTGGTGGCCCAGCGATTGGCTGACGTCACATCCAGACTGGGCAGGATCATCAGGTCGCCCCGCGCTGCGCTGCCCCTCGAACCGACGAAGAGGATGCGCTCCGAGGCGAAGAGCGGAGCGACGGTGCTGTCGGCGACCGGCCGCCCGCGCATATCGTCGGTGACTGTCAGTACGGCGCCTGTTCTCGCGTTAAGAGCGAACACGACGCCCGCCCTCTGGTCCGGATTCGTCTCGGCGATTCCGACGAGGACATCGCCATCCTCGCCCAGGATCAGCGGAGCACGACATCCCCCGAGTGCCAGGCGGTTCAGGTGCTCGTCGGCAATCAGCCCTTCATCAAAAAGCAGTTCGCGGAGCGTCCGGTCCGGGTCTTCCTCGGCCCGTCCTGCCATCTCCTCGATCTGGCTGCGGCTCATGACGCCGGTCCGGCGAAGGGCCTGGGCCAGGTTACGGTCGGACGGATCGTCGGTCCGCCAGACCGCCTCGCCGTCGGTTACCCGGTAGGCGGCGATGTTGCTCTCGGTCGCCAGGACGGCCGTGTCGCCCACGGCGACGGGCCGCTGGGTGGCGGGGGCGGACAGGGTGTTCTCCCACAGGACCGAACCGTTCAACAGATTGTATGCGACCAAGCGGTCATCCGTTACAGTGATGACTGCCCGATGTACTCTCAGGGGCGCGAACCGGAGAGAGCCGGGCGGGTTGGGCGGATTCAGCCACAGCTTTGTACCGTAGTCGGCACACAAGACCTGCACGGTGCCGCCTGCGGAGACGATACACAACTCGCCGGCCAACTCGGGAGCAGCGCTGCCTTTCCCGACCTCGCGAGTCCACAATACCTCCGGCCGGCTGGACGACTTGATCGAGAGGGCGGTAACCGATTCGGGCCCGGTCCACACGACCAGGCGCTCACGATCGAGCGTCAGTTTGGCGCTGGCCCCGGGTTCGAGGTCCAACCGCCAAGTCTCGGCCCCATCCTCTGCGGCGAGCGCCCGGATATCGGTGTCGGTGACCAGATAGATGGTATCGCCCAGTCCGACGGGTGGCTCTGTGACCGGGCTGTCGAGCGGCACGCTCCATTCCACCCGGTCCGCGTCCGTCGGGTAGTCCCGGTCGCTGGGGACATCTTCCCCGGTCAGGTATTGCGCCCTGAGCTTGATGAACTCGGGCTCGCCGTGCCGCTTGCAGGCGAGATAGACCGCGTCGCCGAGCGACATCGGCGGTGCCGTCGCGGTCAGGTTCATCTCCT
>PWKM01000206.1 GCA_003559755.1 Planctomycetota bacterium | reverse complement strand
GCTTGGCCCGACGCCGCCCATCGGGGGACAAACCGTGGCCAACGTGCTGGTCAGCGCCTGCCTGCTCGGCCTGCCCACCCGGTACGACGGGGCCGCGAAGCCCGACCGGGAGCTGCTCGAACAGCTCCGCTCCGAGGGCCACACGCCCATCCCCGTCTGTCCCGAACAGCTCGGCGGCCTGCCCACCCCCAGGCCGCCGGCCGAGATCGACCGCGACGACGGCCAGGCCGTGCTCGCCGGTCGGGCACTGGTGGTCACCCTCGAGGGCCGGGACGTCACCGAATGCTATCTGCGGGGGGCTGACGCCGCGCTGCGGATCGCCCGGCTGCTCGACTGCCGGGCCGCCTGGCTGAAGGAGAACAGCCCGGCGTGCGGGGTACACCGGATCAAGCGGGGCGAGCGGACGGTCCCCGGCCGTGGCGTGGCCGCTGCCCGGCTCGAGGCGGGCGGGGTCGAGGTCTTCGGGAGATAGCCGCGGCGGGGGCGCTCAGTCGGGCATACCCGGGTCGAGTTCATCCGGCGAGGGCGGCGGTTCGTCTTCCGCCTCTCGCTCCACCGGCGGCCGGTCGGCCCCGCTGTAGTCGCGGAGGAACCGTTCTCCGGTCACTCGGCCGAGCAGGAACACCGTCCCCAGGAGCAGAGCCCCGAGGATGACGATGATGATCGTGCGCACGTCGAAGAACCGGCGCTCTCGCGGGCGTGCCCGTGGGGCGGCGACCGGGGCGACGGGCCTGGGAGAGGCCGTTCCGGCGGTGGTCGCCCGGCCGCGCAGTTCCTCGAACACGATGGCCACCTCGAGCATGGAGGGCGGCCGCTCGGCTGGATTGCGGGCGAGCATCTTCTCGATGAGTTCCGCCAACCGTCCGGGCGTCTCCGGTCGGACCTCGTTGAGGGGCTTGACGTTCTGTGTCGATATCTGCGGGGCGAGTTCCGCCTCGGTCGCCCCCACATACGGCGTCTGCCCGCAGAGCAGGTGATAGAACACGGCGCCGAGCGAATAGATGTCGCCCGCCCGGTTGGCGGGTCCGCCGGCCAGCCGTTCGGGCGGCATATAGGCGATCCGGTTCGGCCGGTTCTGCGGGTCCGGCTCGGTCGACAGCTCGCCCACTCGAACCGGCGGCATCCCCAGCCCCAGCAGCTTGATGTGCCCCTTGGGCGTGCGCACGATCCGGTCCGGCCGCAGCGAGCCGTGTACCACCGATCGCTCGTGGCTCTCGGCGAGCAGGCCGGCCATCTGGCAGCCGATTTCGATCAGCTCGCCGGTCGATATCTTGCCGCATTGCGACCAGGTGGACTGCCCGAACGCCGGCTGGCGGGCCATGAATACCCGGTCGCCCGCCGTCCCGGCCGACAGGATGGCGACCGCCGCCGGGTGCTCGATCTGGCTGGCGCGCCGGATCGCCGTCAGCACGGGGTCCGGCGGGTCGCAGAACTCGGGCTCGATGAGTTGGACGACCACCGGGCGGTCCATCGCCAGCTGCATGGCGAGGAAGGTCCGGGCGACCTCCTCCCGGCCCAGCCCTTTGATAACCCGATAGCCCATCCCCTCGAGCTCGGCCTGTCCGGGGGGGGTGTCCGCATCGGCGCCCTCCGGTTTCGTTCGGTCCGGGCGCTCGTCGCCTTCCTCGGTGAACTGCATCACCACGGAGGCGATTTCGATGCGGTCGCCCGACCTCAACAGCCGGTCGTCGATCCGCTCGCCGTTGACCAGCGTCCCGTTGCTCGAGCCCAGGTCCTTGACGTGATAGCCGTCGTCGTCGAGATAGAGGTATGCGTGTTCGCGCGACGAGATCGGGTCCCTCATCTGGAGGTCGGAATCGCGGGCCCGGCCGAGCACCGCCCGCTCGCCCAGCTCCAGCACCTGGCCTTCGCCCGGCCCTTCGACGATCTTCAATGTAGCCATACCATCTCCCTTTGACCCCTTGATTGTACGGCGAAGATCACCCGGATGTCAATTCGCATCCGGAATCGCCGCCGGGTGCCCGGTCGAATGGCCCCCACGTTGCCTGCCGAGAGGCGGATCGACGTGGGCGGACGGGAGCGAAGAGGTCGCCCGGCCGGGGAGGCTCGAGATCCCGCCTTCGTTGGCGCGCTCAAACCCCGCCGGTTGTGTCATTCTGTGCCGCCGCCAGGGCTTCTGACAACCGGCCGATCGAGGCCCGGGCGTCGTCGAACAGGAGGATGGCCCGGGGATTCTGGTAGAGCGGGTTATCGACACCGGAGTACCCCGGTTTGTCGTCGAGATTGCATACGACAACGCGGCTCGCCTCGTGGACGTGGAGTATCGGCATCCCGGAGATCGGCGTCCCTTCGACGTTGATGGCCGCCGGGTTGACCACGTCACAGGCCCCCACCACGATGGCGAGGTCCGTCTCTTTGAACCGGGGGTTGATCTCGTCCATCTGGTGAAGCATTTCATAGTCCACGTCGGCCTCGGCCAGGAGGACGTTCATGTGCCCCGGCATCCGGCCCGCGACTGGATGGATGGCGAAGCAGACCGCCTTGCCGGCCTCTTCCAGGTCCCTGGCCAGCTTGACGACGTCGAAATGGGCCTGTGCCAGCGCCATTCCGTAGCCGGGGACGATGATGACGCTTCCGGCGTCTTTCATCGCCTCGGCGGCCCGGTCCAGCGGCGAGCGGTCATCGTCCGGTTCGGACGGGGGCACCGATTCCGTGTGAAAGAAGCTCTCGCTGACGTCCGCCAGCCGGGCGTCGAGCCCCGCCAGCACCTTGGCCAGGTTCCGGTTCATCGCCCGGCACATGGCCAGTGTGAGGATGGACCCGGACGCGCCGACCAGCGCCCCGCACACGATGAGGAAGCGGTTCTGGATGACGACCCCGCAAAACGCGGCCGCCAGCCCCGTGCCCGCGTTCAGAAACGAGATCAGGACCGGCATGTCCGCCCCGCCGATCCGGACCGAGAAGACGACCCCCACGCCCAGCGTGACCGCGATCAGCCCGAGAAGAAAAACCGTCGAGGCCGGTGCGGAGAGCCCCGACATGACCCCGAATACGACCGCCGCCACGGCCAGCCCCGACAGCAGGATGCTGTGACCAGGCAGCTTCACGGGGGTCTGGCGCAGAATCCCGGACAGCTTGGACGTGGCGATCATACTGCCGCTGAAGGTCACCGCACCGAACGCGATGGCGAGCACGCCGCCCACGATGTTCGCCGCCGGCAGGGGGGCCGCTTCGCCGGACAGTTCAACGAAAGCGACCAGGCAGGCCGCCAGGCCGCCCGCCCCGTTCTGGAACGCCACCATCGAGGGGATGCGGACCATGTCCACTTTCATAGCGACCCAATAGCCCACCCCCGCGCCGAGCGACAGGGCGATGAGGACCGCCGCGGGGGCGAAGAGCCGCTCGTGGTAAAACGCCATCAACGCGGCACACAACAAGGCGAACGCGGCGATCAGATTCCCCGCTCGAGCCCGCCGGGGCGAGCGAAACAGGGCGACCCCCACGATGAGCAGGAGAATGATGGCCAGATCGATAACCAGCCGGCCCGGGGCATTCATAAACGCCTCATTTCCGTCCGATATGGGCAGGTTTCTGCGAGGGCAACGAAGAGCAGGCCGCAACGGACATGCCGAAAAACCGCGTTCTACGGGCTTCGTTCCCGCCTCTTGAACAGTTTCAACATCCGCTCGGTGATGGCAAAACCGCCGACCACGTTGAACGTCGCACAGATGACGGCCGCCAGCCCCAGCGCCATCTCGAACGATGTCCTGCGGGTAACAAACAGCAGCAGTGCCCCGAGAACGGTGACGCCCGAGACCGCGTTTGTCATCGACATCAGCGGGGTGTGCAGAAGGGGGGGCACGCGCAGAATCAGGAAGTACCCGACGGCAAAAGACACCAGCAGAATCGACACGAGCAGAATCAGGTCAACCATCACGGTCTCCTCGGCGGGCCTTCGCCGTCATTCCGGGCCGATGACCTGGAGCGTTGGGCGATGAACGATCCGGCCCTGGTGCGTGACCAGGGAATGGCGGACAATGTCATCGTCGAGGTCCGGCTCGCCAACGCCGTTCTTGAACAGGTTCCGGACGTATTCGAGCAGGTTGTTCGCATACAGCCAACTGGCGTGAACCGGCATGGTGCCCGGGATGTTGTAGCTCCCGCAGATGGTGGCCCGGCCGACACGCGTTTCCTTGCCCGGCTCGGTGGCCTCGCAGTTGCCGCCCTGGTCAATCGCAACGTCGATGACAACGGCCCCCGGCCGCATCCGTTCGACCGTCTCGCCGGCCACCAGCTTCGGGGCCGCCTCTCCGGGAACCAGGGCGCTGAGAATGACGATGTCGGCATCTTCCACGAGCGGGGCCAGGGCCGCCCGCTCTTTTTCCAGCCAGTCCGGGGGCAATGCCCGGGCATATCCGCCCTCGCCGGTCGCGAGTTCGGGAGGCACTTCGTACCCCGCCACCTTGACGCCCAAGCTGGCGGCGGCTTCCCGGGCGTCCTCGCGGATATCGACGGCCTTGATCGAGCCGCCGAGCCGCTTCGCCGTCGCAATCGCCTGAAGCCCGACCACCCCGGCCCCGACGACGAGCACCCGGGCGGGCGGAACCATTCCGATGACGGTGGTCGTCATCGGGATGGGCTTGGGGAACAGGTTCGCCCCGATCAAAACGGCCTTGTAGCCGGCGATGGTGCTCATCGAGGTCAGCGCGTCCATTGCCTGAGCCCGCGAGGTGCGCGGGACCCCGTCCATCGTCAGGGCGGTAATCTGCCTGTCACGCAGCAGGCGGACCGTGTCGTGGTTGTAGGGTGCGACCGGATGCAGGAACGCGATCAGGACCGCTCCCTCTCGCAGCATCTCCACTTCATGTCTGCCCAGATCGGCATTGAAGCAGGGCTGCTTCACCTTGAGGACCAGGTCCGACCTGCGGAAAAGCTCGGCTGGATCCTCGACTATCTCCGCCCCGGCGGACTCGTATTCGGCGTCGGAACGCAGCGCCCCTTCCCCCGCCGATTGCTCGACAAGAACCGCGAACCCCATCTCGACATACTTCTCAACCGTCTCGGGCAACGCCGACACACGGTACTCGCCGTTCAGAATCTCCCGGGGCACGCCGATACGATATTCGGAACGCACTTACTGACTCCTGTAAGCTCGGCTGTGCTTTGGCCGACCTCTTGTCGCGCTCGGCTCCGCCATCGTGCCCTATTGCACGCGGCACAACATGACGACCAGCGTGAGGGTCAACGTATCAGACCCCACATGGGCTGTCAAGCGGGGGAGTATCTGGAGATCCCCCCATACGGGGACCGCGCAACGGGGAGCCGCAGTTGGTTGTCGTCGGGCGATTCGCGGTGATGGGGCAGGCCGGTCGGCGGGGGCGGGGAAGGGCCGATACATCCCGTCGTCAGTCGCCGTGCTCCGGCGTCCACATCCCCTCCCGGATGTCCTCGATGTGGAGTGCCCGGACCGAGCCGTCGCCCATCAGTGCGTTGGCCCGGCCCGTGTGGCGAGTGGCGATGTAGGCCGGCGGGTCGTTCCGGTCCGGGTCCTCCTGGTTGCGGCGGATGCGCCAGTCGGCGTAGTCCATAACGATGATGGTATCGGCGGCGGGCCGGCGGGCGTCCATACCGACCAAGCTGTTGTATCCGTATGAGCAGTGGCCGCGTGGCCGCATCCCGCCCGACCGCCGCAGCCAGGCGTCGGCGTTTTTCGAGTACTGCTCGATGTCGCCCCACGGGAACAGGTTATAGCCCTCGGAGGCGAACGAGGTGTAGCTGCTGTGGAGGAGCATCCGGGACATCCCGTCGTCCCACGCGGCGATCAGGTTCGGCATCTCCCCGTCGGCCACGGTGCCCTCCCGGTCGCTCACCGGGTCGCCCGAGTAATTGGTGACCCGTCCCTGCCCGATGATGCGGCCGTAGGTGTCGTCGCCGGTGATGTGGAAGTGGATGATCGAGCCGGCGCTGCGCATGTCACGGACGTACCCCCCGCCGGGGGCCCGCATCACCGGGTGGTCGTTCTCCACGAGATTCCAGTGGACCATCGTGGCCGGGGTGTACTTGAGGCAGACCATCCCGACGTTGCAGGCGGCGAGGACCTCGTTGGTCGAGCGGTAATAATCGTCCTGGCGGTATGCCTCCGACAGGGCGTGGATGCCGCCGCCCCGCTGGAAGAAGCTACGGATCGCATCGAGTTCGGAATTGGCGAACACCTGTCCGCCCCGATTGTATTCGAATGACTCGGTGTGGATGAACCACACCTGGCTGGCGGCCGACAGGTGGTCCGACGAGATGCGCGTCAGGGTGTTTTCGTCGGCCTGGACCAGGAACAGCCCGTACTCGATGTTCTCATCGTACCAGTTGCGGAACCGGGTGTAGCGGCTCCATTGAGCCCAGCCCAGACCGGTGTCCCGCCCGGCCGCCGTGTTATACAGGAGCATCGGGAGGTCGGATTCGGAGGGGCCGGCGGTCTCGTGTTCCCCGGCGACCGGCATGTCGATGAGCGGGCAGTTGAACACCTCCCGGCTGCCGTCCATATAAATCGCCAGCGCCTCGTACCACCGCTCGTAGGTCTCCCGATTATACACCTCGGGCCACTGACGATGGTCGTTCACGAACATCCGGGCCGCCTGCCCGATCTGGGCCAGCCGGTTCTGGCATTGCAGCATGCTCGCCCGGCCCATCAGGTGGTTCGTCCCGGTGAGCAGCAGCGATATGAGCAGCAGGATGACGGCGATCACCGTCATCAACTCGGCCATCGAGAACGCTCTCCGTCGTTTCATTCCCATTCTCCTGGACGTCGTCGGACCTGTGTAACCGCGCCGACCTCCGCTCTCACTGTTCCGAGCCGATCCGGGCCTCGATGACTCCGATCGCCCGCCGGCATGGAGCCAGAATCAGGTCCGGCGTCGGCCGCCCCAGCCCGTCTTCGAGTTCCACCTCGAGGGCCGCCTGGGAGAGGCGATGGAACGGGTCTTTCGCCAGCTCGCGGAGCGCCGCCAGCCCTTTCTCGGTCCCGCCCGTCTCCAGTCCATAGATGGCCCCGATCCGTATTTTCGGTGCCGGGTGCCACAGGTATTCGATGAGTTTCTCCTCGACGTGGGGCGGGATGCGGCCGGTGTCGGTGTCCCGCAGCCGGCCCATCGCCCACGCCGCGTCGGCGGCGACCGAGTTCTCGGTCGTCACCTGACGGGCCAGCGCGTCGAACCCTTTGGGGTCGCCGATATCTCCCACCGCCCGGATCGCGGCAAACTTGACCATCGTCGGCTCGGCCGACGGGTCTTCCAACCGCTGGGTGATGGCCGCCAGCGCCGCGGGGTCCCTGCGCCGGCCGAGCGACCGGGCCGCGGCCGCCACCACCGTCGGAGGGGCCTCCCGGTCCAACACGGTTTCCTTCAGGGTCAGCCGGGCCAACTCATCCTCCTCCGGCGTGTCCTTCGGCCTCCCCAGGGCGATACACGACTGGACGCGCTCGCGCGGCTCATCCCCGTGCCGTGCCAGGCGGGCCTGGTGTTCCGTGCCCAGCTCGACCTCCTGGTACGAGGGACGCCGCCCGCTCTGGAGCGCGGAGATGAGGGCCGCGACCGACAGGGCCAGTATCAGAACAGCCAACGGCGATTTCGCTCGCTTCCACACAACGGAACTCCTGCGTTAGGGGACGTGACGCGCCGCAACCGCCGCCGTCAACTGATTATAGGTGAACTAGCGGGCGCAGGCAAACAAAACATCACGGAAACACGGAGGAGCATGCGTCCCTGACGAAGACGGCAACGCAATGGGCGGACGGCCGCAGCGGCCGCGTCTTCCGGCATCACTCGGCGGCGGTGACCGTTGCCCGGGCCACCCGTCCGGCCCGCCCGAACGCGTTGACGGCCCGCACCTCGAGCGTATTCTCGCCGGCCCGGACCGCCCACACGAACGATCCTTCGACCGGCTCCCACTCGCCGCCGTTTCGCCGCGCCTCGAACCGCTCCAGGTTGGGCATGTCATGTTCGAGCTGGACGTTGAGCTCGCCCGGCTCGGCGGTGAGGGCGAGGGTGAGGTTGACGGTATTGCAGGTGAATTCGATGTCGCCGTCGCGGCTGGTGGTAAAGCGGAACCACGGCAGCGGCTCGCGGTCGGGATGCAGCCACCGGAGGTGGCCGTCGTACTTGAACGAGTACTTGCCGTGTGCCGGTTCCTGCGGCTCGTCGCTCTCCAGGAAGTTGCTCCGCATGGGGACGAAGAACCGGCCGTACCAGGCGAGGTTCGAGTCCGGCCGAGGGTCGGATTTCCGGTCTTCCCGCCAGACCCGCCGCACCTCGAGGTCGGGGTTCCCCCGGGCCTTCGCCACCTGGAGCACGCTGGCCGGCTTGCCGTTGACCTCGTAGTAATGGCCGCCGCTCTGGTCGAATGCGACCCATCCGCCCAGATCGTCGATCCAGGCCTCCGCAATCGCGTGGCTCCAGATTATCGGGCGGGCGGGATAGCCGAGGGCGGTGGCGCACTGTGCGAAGAAGGCGCATCGGGTGGTACACATCCGCCCGATGTCGCCGGGCCGGGCGAAGTTCCAGAACAGGAGCCCGTCCCAGGAGGGCATGTAATCGAGTTCTCCGCCGGAGTTATTCCCGGCTCGGAGCGACCGAATCCACTGCGAGATTCTCTGGGCCTGTTGGAGGCCGGGCTCGTGCCCCTCGACCACCTCGTCCAGCTCGGCCTGCTCGCGGAGCAGGTCGAGCCGGGCGGTCTTCCGGGCGTGAACAAACACGTGTGACGGCCGGATGATCTCCGGCTGGTCGACCTCCGAGCCGGTGACCCGCAGCCCGTCGGGCGGCTCGATGGCGGGCTCGGTGACGCCGGTCAGCGCCACCCCGGTCAGGGTATGGGCGTTCATCCGGTCGGTCGACGGGGCGAGTTCGACCCGCCACTGCGCGTAGCGGTAGTCGCCGCCCTCCATGTCCGCCGGGTCCGCCCACGCGGTCCAGGTTTCGGGCTCGTATGTGGGGGTGGGGCCGACCCGCACCAGGGCGTTGAGTTCGGGACCTTCGGGCGCGTCCGGCCCGGCGGCGTCCATCCGCAGGGACGTGAGCCGGGAGGGCAGCCGGACATCGGTCTCGCCCACGCTCGGCCAGAGGTCGACCGGTTCGGACTCGATCCAGCCGCTCTCCGGGTGTCGTCGCAGGAGCAGCCGGATGACATACTCGCCGTTCAGGTTCTGGTTGGCCGAGAGCCGTTCGTAGTCCCAGGTCCGGCCGCCGTCGCGGCTGACGGCGCTCCGGTTGGGGTACACCGACTGCTCGATCCAGAACCGGACTGGCTGGTCGCTCGTGCCCCGGATGATGGCAGTGTTCTTCCCCTCCCGCAGCAGTTCGGGGGGCACCTCGACCTCCTGCCAGCCGCCGCGCCACCAGGATTTAAACGGCTGGCCGTTCAGATGATGCAAATCGTGGTCCTCGGGGAACGCGTCCTCTGGATAGACCCCGCTGTAGCCCCGGGCGCGGCGGTGGACGACCTCGAAGGGGAGTTTCTCGCCGTTGAACAGGACCTCTAGCCGGCGAGCGTCGCCGCTGTGGTTGATCAACAGGACCGCGCCGTGACAGGCGGTCTGCTCGAGGACGAAGTCCTTCCGAATCCAGGTCCGGTCGGTGACCCGTTCGGCGACGAGGTGGCGATAGGCGGCATGAACGGTCGCCCCGACCTCGTATCGGATCAGGTCCCGGTCGATCAGCGTCAGTCCGCCGCCGTCGGCCGGGCCGACCGACGAGCTCCGCCGGCACTGCTCGACCTCCTCGGGGGTCCATTCGGCGGTGACCTCGCCGGGCTCGCCTGCATACACGACACCAACAATCAGGGCGAAAGCGAGAATCGACATCATTCGAAATAACATCGGAGTCCTCCTGCTGGCAGAAATCCCTTGCCCGGTAACGAAGGCATGGTAACCAGCCCTCCCGCCGGAGTCAATTCGGGCTGCAAACCGGAACGCCCGTTCATCGCCTTGGCGGGCCGCTTCCGGACATTTCTCGGCCGGCGGCTTGCCCGGGCTTTCCCGCCCTTGTATCATATCGTCCGACAACCACCCTTCCGGTCGCCCAGAGCGGAGGCCCCGATGTCCGACGACTCGTTTGCACTCACGCCCGACGACGTGTATCCCCGCCAGCGCGCGCTGTTCGATCAGTTCGTCGCCTACTACGCGACGCTCATCAAAGAGAAGTACGACCGGCGACATGAGAAGTGGCACCGCGACTTCTCCAGCCCCGAGGCCTACGAGCGGTCGGTCGAGCCCAACCGCGGGCATCTGTTGGATGTGTTGGGCGGGTGGCATTGGGAGCGGGAGGACCTCGGGCTGAGCCGCGAGGTCATCGCCGATTTCCCCGACGCCGGCTACCGCCTGGAACGGGCCGGCTATCGCATCTTCACCGGGATCGAGACCGACGGGCTGCTGCTCGTCCCCCACGGCGACGGCCCCTTCCCCGGCCTGATCTGCCAGGTCGGCGTGAACGGGGCGCCCGTCCGCATCTGCGGGCTCGACGGCCTGCAGACCAACTACCGCCGGATCGGCGCCCGCTTCGCCCGGCACGGCTACGTCGTGCTCGCCACGCGGATGGTCACCGGGTTCGACCCCGCCGTCACCCGCGACCTCGACCACCGCGCCCCGCACCTGCTCAGCCCCGTCCAGGAGGAAATCCGCCAGTACATCCTGGAGAAATACGGGAAGGACGAGGCGAAGAACTGGCACCCGCAGTCGCAGTCCCGCAATTACGTCGACCGACTGTGCCAGCTCATCGGGCACCGGCTGATGGGGACGGAGATGTTCGCACTCTCCCGCGGGATCGACCTGCTGCAGGCGCTGCCCGAGGTCGATCCCGACCGGATCGGGATGTACGGGCTGAGCCAGGGCGGCTGGAGCACGCTCCACCTGGCCGCGCTCGACCGCCGCATCCGGGCCGCCGCCGCCTCCGCCTCGTTCAACGAACGCTTCTCGAAGATCGTGACCGGGACCGAGGGGTTCGGCCCCAGCACGCTCTACTGCGCCTGGTTCTCGTACTTCAACAAACTGGCCGAGTTCGGAGATTCCGACATCGCGTCGCTCATCTGCCCGCGTGCGTTCTTCGTCGAGATGGGCAAGCTCGACGACGCCGTCAACTATCGGACGGCCCGCGAGGAGTTCGACCGGGCCAGGGGGTTCTGGGAACGCCTCGGCATCCCCGAAAAGTGCGACACGGTCCTCCACGAGGGCGGGCACGAGGTCGAACCCGTGCCCGACGACCAGCCGACGACCGCCATGCGGTTCCTCGATCGCTGGCTGAAACCGGAGGACGGCTGACGGGCCCGCCGAAAGCCGGCCCGGCGGTTGCCCTCACGGTGCCCGGCTGATAAACTAAGGCGTCAAATTCGGTCACATCGAGGAGGAACGGATGCAATACACGACGCTTGGCCAGACGGACATCGAGGTCTCCCGCATCTGCATGGGATGCTGGGCGATTGTGGACCCGCAAACCTGGGGTCCCCAGGACGAAGAGGACGCCGTGGACGCCATCGACGCCAGCCGGGCCGCAGGGGTCAACTTCTTCGACACCGCCGCCAGTTACGGGAACGGCGCATCGGAGGAACTGCTCGGCCGGGTGCTCGAGCCGCACCGCCAGGAAGTCGTCCTGGCCACCAAGTTGCTCAGCTCGTGCAACCGGCGTGACGAGGCCATCCGCGAGTGCGAGAACAGCTTGCGGCGGCTCCGCACCGATTACATCGACCTGTTCCAGATTCACTGGCCGGACCGCGACGTCCCGTTCGAGGAGACGGCCGAGGCGCTCGACCGGCTGCTCGAGCAGGGCAAGGTCCGGGCCGTCGGCGTGTCGAACTTCGGGCCGAAGGACCTGCCCGCGTTCCTCGATGTGATGCGAACCGAGGTCAACCAGATCGCCTACAGCATGCTGTTCCGGGCGCCGGAATATGAGCTGCTTTCGCTGTGCGAGGAGAACGACGTCACCGTGCTCTGCTACTCGCCGCTGGCCGAAGCACTGCTCACCGGCAAGTTCGAGTCGGCCGACGACGTACCCGCCGGCCGGGCGCGGACGCGGCTCTACAGCACCAGTCGGCCGCAAGCTCGTCACGGCGAGCCGGGGGCGGAGAAAGAGGCCTTCGAGTCCCTCCGCCGCGTCCGCGAGGTCGCCGAGGCAGAGGGGGTCCCCATGGCCCAGCTCTCCCTCGCCTGGCTGCTGAAACAGACGGCGGTGGGCTGTGCCATCGCCGGCGCACGCAACGAACGACAGGCGCGGGAGAACGCCGGGGCGGCCGACCTCGACCTGTCGGCCGACGTGGTCGAGGAGCTCAGCCGGGCGACCGACGCGGTCAAGGAAAAGCTCGGGCCGAACCTCGACATGTGGCAGGCCGACTCCCGCATTCAATAAACCAGGCGGACCTTTCAAGCGAGGGACCGGCGATGATGAACCCAGGCAACCCCAAGCTCGTCCAGCTCACCCGGTCGATTATCCTGGAGGGGTTCCAGCCCCGCTACGGCGAACTCTCCGACGCGTTCCCATCCAACGAGCTTTGGGACGGGATGCGGAAGCTGGGGTCCGAGCTGTGGCTGGACACCGGCGACATCGAGGCGGCCGCGGCGCAGTGGACACGCGAGTTCAACGCACTCACCACCAACAACACCCTGCTCAACCACGAGGTACAGAAGGGCGCCTACGACGACCTCGTCCGCCGGTCCGCGCAATCGCTGCGGGACACGTTCCCCGAGCTCGATTCCGCCGCGTTGGTCCGCGAGATCGCGTTCATCCTCAACGCGACCCACGGGCTGCGGCTGGTCGAACGGTTCGACGCCCTGGTCTCGGTCGAGGAGCACACTGACCTGGCCCACGATGCCGCGGCGGCCGTGGCCTATGCCCGCCGGTTCGCGGCCATCTGCCCGGAACGCTTCTGTGTCAAAATCCCGCTGACCGCCGAGGGCCTGCTCGCGGCCCGCGAGTGCGCCCGGGCGGGCGTGCCCGTCAACCTCACCCTCGGGTTCTCGGCCCGCCAGAACGTCCTCGCGACCGTTTTCGCCGGGCCCGACTTCTGCAACGTCTTCCTCGGTCGCCTGAACCAGGTGGTGTCACAGGCGGGCCTGGGCGACGGCCAACTGGTCGGCGAACGGGCCACCGTCGCCAGCCAACAGGCGGTGGACAAACTGCGCCGTGCCCACGACCTGCCGACCCGGCAGATCGCCGCCAGCATACGGAACGGCCGGCAGGTGCGCGACCTGGCGGGCATCGACGTGCTGACCATCCCGCCCAAGGCGGCGGCCCAGCTCGCCGACAGCGCGCCCGACCCGGCCGAAATCACGTCCGCACGGGACGCCGACTACCGACCGCAGTTCGCGCCCGAGACCAACCTCACCGACTGGGGCCTGGCGACCCTGTGGGATGTGCCCGACGGGCTGGAGGAAGCCGCAGGCGAGCTGGCGGTGGACGAGACGCTCGACGGGGACGGGCTGCTGGACGGGCTGGCCGACGCGGGCTTCGGCGACGTGCTGCCCCGATGGACCGCCGCAGATGCGGCAAAGGCGACCTCCGACGGCAAAATCCCCCAGTTGGCCGACTGGAAGCACCGGCTCTGCACCGGAGAAATCGGGCTCGACGCGCTGATGAACCTGCACGGGCTCCAGAGCTTCGCGATGGACCAGGACGCGATGGACCAGCGCATCCGCGGCCTGCTCTGAACCCAACCGCTCGCATCGGCGGAGGCCGGCTCACATCATGAGCAACACACAGGAACAGCAGAGAACGCCCGTGCTCCGGGCGCTCGCGGGCTCGTTTCGGCTCGGCCCCAGGCCCCGGACCCGGGCGCTGTTCTATCAGCAGTTTGCCTCCCTGCTGGGGGCGGGCCTGCCCCTGCTCCGCTCAATCGAGGCACTGGAGGACCAGGCGGGAATCGGGACGATCGGCCGCAAGCTGGCGTCGATGCGCCGGCACATCGAGGACGGCGGCGACCTGGCCGGCGCGTTCGAACAGTGCCCGCACCTGTTCGGCCCGGTCGAGATCGCGATGGTCCGGGCAGGCGAACGGGCCGGCCGCCTCGAAGAGGTGTTCGCCCGGCTGGCCGATTCGTACAGCCGGCGCGGACGGTTGACGACCTTGTTTGTCGGCGGGGTTCTCTATCCGGTCATCCTGCTCCATCTCGGCCTGCTGATCGCCCCCTTCATCCGGACGCTCCAGAACCCCGAGCAGTCGTACCTGGGCCTGCTGTTGCCCCGGCTCGGCCTGCTCTACGGGGCGGGCTTCCTCTTGTTCTTCGTGCCTCGGCTGGCGCGGGCCACGGGAGTGGGAACCGGCCTGCTCGAAGCCGTTCGCGACCTGATCCCGGTGTACGGGGGGTTGACCAGGAAGCTGTCGCTGGCCCGGTTCGCCCGGACGCTCGGGGGGCTGTATGACGCGGGGGCCGGGCTGGCCGAGGCGCTCCCGGTCGCGGGAGCGGCCGGCGGGAGCGAACGCCTGCGCCGCCGGTCAGAAACGATGGCCCGCGCCGTCTCGGAGGGCCGTCCGCTCCTCGCCGCCCTGAACGAGGCGGGCGGGTTCCCCAAGCCGTTCGAGAATATGGTGGAGACGGGCGAGAGCAGCGGGCAGCTCGGCCCGATGCTCGGCAAGGCCGCCGATTATTACGCCGACGAGGCGCAGACCGCGCTGACCCGGCTCGTCGCCGTTCTGCCCATCGTCATATACCTGGGGGTGGCGGCCTACATCGGGTACGAGATCGTCCGGGCCTATGCCGACCTGCTCGGCCGGACCATGGAAGGGGCGCTCGGGACGATGGGGGGCGGGCGATGAGCGGCCCCATCCGAGCCGTGTTCATCGTCGGCCAGACGGCCAGCGGCAAGGGAGCGGTCGCGTTCCAGCTCGCCCGGGCCGTGGGCGCCGAGATCATCTCGCTCGACTCGATGAAGGTCTATCGGGGGATGGACGTCGGGACCGCCAAGCCGCCGCCCGAACGCCGCCGGGCCGTCCCCTGTCACCTGATCGACGTGGTCGGCCCCGACGAGCATTTCAGCACGGCGATTTACGTCGAGCGGGCCGAGTCGGCGGCGGAAGAGATCGCCGGCCGGGGGGCGCTCCCGCTGTTCGTCGGGGGCACGGCGCTGTACCTGAAAGCGCTCATCGAGGGCCTGTTCGAGGGGCCGCCCGCCGACCCCGAGTTCCGGGCCGAGGTCCGCCGACAGGCGGCCGAGCACGGCAACCGGTACGTTCACGACCGCCTGGCCGAGGTCGATCCCCTGGCCGCCGAACGCATCCACCCGAACGACATCCGGCGGATCGAGCGGGCGCTCGAGGTCTATGACCAGACCGGACGGCCGATTTCGGACCTGCAACAACAGTTCGGCGAGCAGCGGGACCGATTCGACGCCGCCGTCATCGGCCTGCGGCGCGGCCAGGCCGACCTCCGGGCACGCATCGACCGGCGCGTTGACCGGATGATGGAGATGGGGCTGGTCGAGGAGGTCCGCCGGCTGACGGCCGGCCCCCACCCGCCGGGCAAGGAGGCCCGGAAGGCGCTGGGCTACGCCGAGTTGGTCCGCCACCTGAACGGGGAGGTCTCGCTCGACGAGGCGGTCGATCTGATAAAGGTTCACACCCGCCAGTTCGCCAAAGCTCAGATGACGTGGTTCAAGCGGATGGACTGGATCGAATGGTTCGAGGTCGAGCCGGACGAGCCGCCGAAGACGACCGCCGAGCGGGTGCGCCGGCACCTGCTCGATCAGGGCGTGCTTCCATCCTCGCGCACGTAGATGTGGTTGGTGAACACCCAGGGGCGGTTCCGCAGGCGGGCCTCGACGCGATAGACGCCCGGCCGGGCGTCGCGGTGGGCCAGCTCGCGGCCGACGCATTGTGCGACCGG
>PWKM01000027.1 GCA_003559755.1 Planctomycetota bacterium | reverse complement strand
TCGAGGCAGGCGGGCGCGGCTCGGGCCCGGTCGTTCAGCAGGTCCGACAAGACCCGCTCCCGTTCCCCCTCAGGCCCCCTCCCGGCGACCATCTCGTACAGCCGGAACTGGCGTTTGCTGTGGTTGGGGACGGGAACGACACCGCCGTGCAGGACGACAGCCCGTGCGCCCGCCTCTCGCGCGATGTCGAGCGTCTCCCGGATGCAGTCGATCCCGGCCCGGCGTCGCCCGGCGTCCAGGTCGGCGACCCAGTCGCCCCGCTTGTTTGCCCGGGGGATCGCCCGTCGGCTGCATACGGCGTGGATGCTGGTGATCTGGATTCCGCCGCGCCGCACCGCGTCGAGCGCTGTGTCGGGGTCGATGGGCCGGGCCGAGACGCCGAGTTCAAACTCCCGGAACCCGATCTTTTTCGCCTTCTTGAAGACCTTGTCCAGGGGATATCGGCGCGGGTGCCATGCTGTGGAGAGTGCGAGCATTGGGCGATATGTTACCGGGGGTGCGGGGCGTGGTCAACCTTGGGGGCCGGTCCGGGCAAGCCGCCGCTTCAGGTCGTCCTGGGCCTCGTTCAGGAGTTTTTCGGCTCGCCGAAAACTCTCCTCCCAGTCGTTGGCCCGGAGCCGGGTGTCCGAGCGAGGCGCCGGTCGAGTTCTCATCGCGGGCATCTCCTCTTCGCTCATGATCTGTAATACCCTCTCCGTGGGTATGTGCCGCCAACTGGCCCGTCCGGCGATGCACGCGCCGGACCGCTCGACCAGCCGGGCGCCGGTGGCGTCGGCCGCGCTGTCATCGCCGGCCACGACCACCAGTTCCACGGGGGTCGACGACGGGCTCTCGGCGGCCCGTTCGAGCAGCGGCCTGGCCGCGTCGGGCTGCTCGTTGTCGGCGAGGATCACCAACCGGGGCGCCGTGGCCAGCAACAGCCGGGCTGACGGCCCCCTGTCGACATCGACCAGCAGCAGGACCACGTCGGGGCCGCCGCCATCGTCGTCGTAGTCCGGGGGGACATAACAGAAGAGCGGCTCGGCGGACCCGGCCCGGGTGACCAGGACCACGTCGTCCGGCCCGGCCAGCTCGGCGGCCAGCTCCCGTGCCGCCGCAGCCGTCTTATCGCCCGGCAGAGCAGACAGCACCACCACCCTCTCGTTCGCACCGCTCCGCCATGCCCACATCTCGTCCGTCCGAGTCGGGTTGAGCCCCTTATCCATGATGGCGCTCTCCTTGCCCTTTCGTCGCGTTATGTTCCGGAACTGCTTATTTTTGTACTTCGTCATGTCCTCAGACAAACTTTAAGAAAAACTCATAAACGGATTGCAATCCGCCACTTGCCCGCCGCCGACAGCTTGGGAAGGGGCCCGCGCGAGGTCAGGGCGCGGGCACGGGACGCGGTGTCCGCGCCCGCTCGCATCGTGCCCTCCGGCCGGTTCGTCGGGCGGCTTACGGCTGTTGCGCGGCCCTGTTGCGCCAGTATTCGGCCTGGCGGCGGTCCGGTTGTCCGCCCAGGCCCTGTTCGTACATCTGGGCAAGGGCGGCCATGGCGTTTCGGTGCCCGTTCTCGGCGGCCCGCTCGAAGAACTGTCTCGCCCGTGGATAGTCGATTTCGACATCCTCGCCGTTGCCGTAGATCATGCCGAGCGCGAACAGGGCGCCGGCGTGTTCCTTGTCTGCCGCCTCGCCCAGCCAGTATCGAGCCATTTCGGGGTCCTTGAGAAAGCCCTGGTCGGTCCTGTAATTCTGGCCGAGTTCGTACATGGCGTCGGGATCGCGCAGATCGGGCGGTTCCGGTCGCAAGCTATGTACGATTAAGGAAATGGCCACCGCGGCGACCGCCGCCAGCGCGAGGGCTGCGACGATCCAGCGCCCGAGCTTGCGCTTGCGCGGTCGGTCGAGCGCGGCATCCGGTCCGGCAGTGGGCGGCTGAACGGTTGGCGTTGTGGCGGCGGTGCTTCGCGGGGCCGTGTCGGCGGCGTGATCCGGCTTCGACGCGGGCGGGGCCGCCGGTGCTCGGTGCTCGGGTGGCGGGGTGTCTGTGGGGGGCGGAGGAAAGCCGTCGGGCGGGCACCAGTCGGGTGCGACCGGTTCGGGGATCGCCGGAGCCGCGCCCCCGAGTATGGGGCCCTGGGCTCTCAGTATTCCTTCCAGATAGTCGGGCGAGTCCGACGGCGGCGAGGTCTGCGGGCCTGCGTCCCGGGCCTGCCAGCCGGTCTCGGTCAACTCGAACCACCGGCCCGACCGCACCCCGACGGTCCACAGCCGCCAGCGTTCGTCGAGCAGGTAGAACTTGCGCAGGATGGCCTCGGCCGCAGCCGAGTTCAGCTCCCCGGCCGCGAAGCGGTCTTGCACCCCGGCGACGGCCATTGCCATCGTCTGAAGGCGCTCGTCTCCGGCGACATCGGGCTGATCGGGGATATCCTGTTCGAGCGGTCCGTCGATATCGACCGGGCCATCGGCCTCGAATTCGAGCAGGTCGGCCACCCACACCGGGCCGAGCAGGCCGCCCCCGGGCGGGCCGGCCGGGAGCCATTTTCCCTGCACGTGGCGGTGCCATGTCTGCCCGGGCGGCGAGCAGTACCACCAGGAGCCGCTCTCGTGCCTGAACTTGAAGCTCGCCAGGCGCTCCCGCCGCTTCGCCCGGTCGCCCGTCGGCCGGCCGGCGAGGAATGCTGCGGCTCGGCGCACGTCCTCCGTCGAGTACATCATCACGGGGGGCGATTCGGTGTCGAGGGGATGGGTCATAGGGCTCTGACTCCGTGGCGTGCCAGGCAGTCGTTCAGTGCCGCCTCGGCCCGTGCCTTGTTTTCCCGTTCTTCCAGTATCATGTCGTGTGTTCGTGCTCGCAGTTTGCGGAGGTTGTCGATCCGCTGTTGCAGCAGGTTCCTGTTGACTCGGAACTGGCCTGCGGTTCGCCCTGCTCCGAACATCGAATACATCACCTGGAGCAGCCCGCTTATCCGAGTCGAGATCGGCGCGGCGAGCTGGCGTGCGACGGATGTTTCGACGACTCCTTCGAAGCCCCTGGCGAATGCCGCTTCTTTGATCTGTTCGCCGATCAACGTTGCCAGTGCGGTCGCCGCCTCTGCCGACGCCAGGTTGATCCAGAAGTTCGACGGGTCGTCTCGATACAGGTTATGTACGTAGCTTTTGACCGTCTCGGCGACGACGTTCTGTACGAGCCCGGCCGGGAGCGAGGCCAGCGGGCCGCCTGCGACGGTGGCCGCCCCGGTGATGGTCCCGCTGATCGCATCGACGACGCACGCGGTCGCATCGACCACTCGCATCGCATCGATCTCGGCCCGGATCTCCAGAATCTGGTCCCGGAGCCGACGGTTTTCCGCCACCAATGCCTCGCCCAGCCGCTGGATTTCCGCCAACCGGTTGACCTTGTCGATGCACGGATTCCTGGGCGGCGGCTCCGGCTCGTCGGGCTCGTCCTGCGGCTCGGGTTCCGGCTCGACCACCGCCTCCTCGACGGGCGGCGGCTCGACGACGGGCAGCGGGGGCGGCTGGGGCACCGGCGTCGGGACCGGCTCCGGGCGGATCGGGTCGTTACGCACCACGATGTCGAGTGTGGCATCGGGCGGAAGGAACGACCCGTCGTGCTCCGGCACATCGGGCGCATCCGGATCGGGCGGCTGCAGGGTATAGGCGATCAGGTGGAGCTGCTCGTCGGGGTTTTCCTGGTAGAGCCGATCAGTCCACTGCGTATAGGCGGGGGTGAACTTGCCGTCGTCGTCGATGAACCCCCGGTCCCTCAGCCAGTTCCGGGCGTCATCTCCCGAGAGCATCATCGTCCCCGGAGTCCGCAGCGGCGGCAGGGAAGGTCTGTTGGCGTTCGCGGCTGCGGCGCTCGCCAGCAGGCCGGCCATGTCGACCGACGCGCCGGCCAGCAGTGTTAGCAGCCCGGCGATCAGGCCGGCGTCGCGGGCGGCATCGCTGAGGTCCGCCATCTGGAACAGGTCTCGGAACATCTCCAGGACCTCATCCAGCCCCCCGGCAGGGACCGGGCGCGGCGGGCCGTCGGCCGGATCGACGGGGAGAGCGGCCATCGTCACGTCGCCGACCCGGTGAAGCCGCCAGGGCATACGCGGCCCCGGAGGGCCGGAGGGGGATGCGTTTGGGAGATACAACAGGACCGAGCCGTCGGGCTGAACCGCGACCCGGGCGCTCGCCTCAACAGAGGGGTGCTCGACGACGTTGTCGACCCCGCTGTCGCCCCAGGTCCGCCGGCCGGCTTCGGAGGGCTCCCGGAAGATCGACTCGACGACGGTTACCTCCACCGGGAAGGAATTGTAACTGCTCAGCGGCTTTCGGCCCATAGAACGGAAGGTGTTCTGGTAGGTTGTCCTGGAATAGCCCTGTCGGTCGCCGGGAGTGCCGTAAGAGATCATCGACCGGCAGTGGACCGGCTGGGCCAGCTCGTAGGTGCCGTCGGGATAGACGCGCAACTGGGCGGGCGAACCCTCGATGGCGTACGCTTCCTGGAACACCGGGTCGCGTTCAGGCCCCCCCGCGCGCTGGGCCACCATTCGCTCGTCGAGCCGGCCGACGTACAGGCCGGGCTCGGGCGCGGCACGTTCCGGGGCGGCCGCGGCCACGGCCAGAACCAGAACGAGCAGGACCATTCCGACACGACGCAGCACCACCGGCCCCCGGGGCCTCAGCGCCGCCAGTCGCCGTCTGCCCACCGCCAGCGGGATCAGCGCCACCAGGCAAGCCGACGCGACCAGCCCGGCCATCAGCCCCTGGGCCAGCAGCAGCAGGCGCACCAGCCCGATCAGGCCGGCCGTCGCCAGCACCTGTGATCCCACCACCGTACTCTGCCAAAGGAACAGGGGCAGCAGAAGCCCCCGCAGCTTCACCCCGTCGGGGGACTGCTCGGGGCGGACCGTCGCCCCGCGAGCGATCCCCGGAACCGCACCCACAAGCAGCGCCGCCAAAACGACAGGCGCGATATTCCACAAGCCCAGAGACCAGACCTGACCGGCGAGAATGCCCAGGGCCACGGCGGCGGTGATCAGCAGAGCCCAGCCGCTGCCCGGTGCGGGACGCCGGACGGCGCGGTACAGCATCAGGGCGGGGAACAGGACGATGAGCAGGCCCGCCAGGCCCGGAGCCGCCGCGCCCAGAAACGCATAGAGGGCCAGAATGACAAGCCCCATCCCCAGGCGTGTGAGCCCGAACATCAGGACCCGGCGGGGGCCTTTGCCCCGGCTACTGGTTCGCATCGAAACAGGCCCCAATCATTCTCCCCACAGCCACATATATTACGCCCTCGCCCTGCAAGATACAACGATTTTTTTGAAGATCATGGGACGCACAAGCCGGAATCGCAAACCGAGTTGCAAAGGCCGGACGTCCACGGCGCATCCGTGCTCTGCCCGCGGCCATCCGAGCCCAAATTTTTCTCGAAAAGACGCCATCGAATCCGCCCACCGGAGCACTGGGAGACCACCTGTGGAATATTTCCCGATCGGGTTCCATAACCGCTTGGCGGCCAGCGGGCTGCGACGATTTCGGGTCGTTTCGTAAAAATGGTTTTTCGGCCTCGTTTTTCGGGGACCTGTATCGCACAGAACCCGTTCTGCGCGAAGAGGTTACGCAGAATTGAGGCCCGCGACCGGCCGTGACGGCCCGCACGGACTCTCTGTGTATATACCGCAGGAACCGGGCCGGAACAGGAAACGCCGGAATGCCGGGCGACCGGCGCGGTGGCTGTTCCGTGGTGCGGTCGTCCCCGGGCTTGGTTCGATGACTCACGGGCTGGAAGCCCGTGCCACAACGCTGCCGGCGAGCGAAAGAGCTTCCAACCCCTCTCCCCGCTGGCGAGAGGTCCGGCCGCGAAGCGGGCGGGTGAGGGGCGGTCCGTTGGCCTGTGCGTGGTGCGGTCGTTCCCGTGCTTGGTTCGACGACTCACGGGCTGGAAGCCCGTGCCACAACGAGGCCGGCGAGCGAAAGAGCTTCCAACCCCTCTCCCCGCCGGGGAGAGGTCCGGCCGCGAAGCGGGCGGGTGAGGGGCGGTCCGTTGGCCTGTCCGTGGCGCGGCAGTTCCCGGGTTTGGTTCGATGACTCACGGGCCGGAAGCCCGTGCCACAAAAAAGGATGCCGCCCCTCGGGAATCGCAGACAGGCGTACAGTTCGGCGGGCTCCGCCGCGGTTTATCGGGCGCGGTGTTTGCGGAGCGCGTCGAGCAGGCGGTCGATGTCTTCCGCCAGCGGTGCCTGATAGGTGACCGGTTCTTTTGTTTCCGGGTGTCGGAACCGGATTGAATGTGCGTGGAGTGCCTGCCGTTCGATGATCGGGGTTTCGTCGGGGCGTCTTGATTCTTCTTCGAGCAGGTCCGACAGGTAGAGCAGGCGTCGCCGGCCGTAGGTGGCGTCGGCGACCACCGGGTGGCCGAGCCGGCTCATGTGGACGCGGATCTGGTGCGTCCGGCCGGTCTCGGGTTTGACCCGGACGAATGCGAACCCGCGGAATCGTTCAAGCACCTCGTAGATGGACACGGCCCGCTTGCCCCGGTCGGGGTCGACGGCCATCTTCTCCTGGCGGCGCGGATGGCGGCCGATGGGCATCTCGAGTTTATCGGCGTCCAACTCCGGCTCGCCCTCGACGACGCACAGGTATTCCTTTTCGACGCGGCGGGCTTCGAACTGGCGGCCGAGCCAACTGCGGGCGTCCTCGTCCTTGGCGACAATAATCACGCCGCTGGTATCGCGGTCGAGGCGGTGGACGATGCCCGGTCGGACGTTGTCGTCGGACTCGGCCAGGTCGTCGGATCGGGCGAGCAGGGCGTTGACCAGGGTGCCGCGATGATAGTATCGCGCCGGATGGACGATCATGTCGGGCGGCTTGTTGACCACCAGAATCCGGTCGTCCTCGTGGATGATATCGAGCGGGATGTCCTCGGGCTGGAGTTCGGGCCGGGCGAACACGGGGAGCTCGATCCACAGGCGATCGCCGCGTTTCAGCTCGTAGTGCGGCTTGACCGGTCGGTCGTTGACGGTCACCTTCCCGGCCCGCACGAGCCCGGAGAGGAACGTGCGCGAGTAGTCGTGGAACTTGGCAGCGAGGTAGGCGTCGAGCCGCCTGCCGGGCATCGACTTTCGCACCCGCCAGTCGTGGGCCTCGGTGTGATCGACCTCGCGATCGGCGTAGGGTGGTTTCGGGGGCATTGCAGACCTGCCCGGATGAGAGGGCCCGGCGGTGTTGGCGAGTGTGCCGGGCCCCGTGTCTTCGTACTGTCGGCTGCGTCAACCGGCGGGTGAGCGGTCAGCTCACGCCGAGGAGTTCCTTCGCGACATCGACGGCGGAGGCGGCGTCAGGGGCATATCCCTGGGCGCCGATCTCGTCGGCGTATTTCTGGGTCACGGGTGCTCCGCCGATGATCACCGGCACGTTGTCCGTCCCTGCCTCTTTGAGGGCTTCGATGACCTTGGGCATCTGGGGCATCGTGGTGGTGAGCAGTGCGGACAGGCAGAGCAGCTTCACGCCGCTCTGGGCGGTCTCGACGAACTTCTCGACGGGGACATCGACGCCGAGGTCCTCGACCTCGAATCCTGCGCCCCGGAGCATCATGGCCACGAGGTTCTTGCCGATGTCGTGCAGGTCGCCCTTCACCGTCCCGATGGCGGCCTTTGCCACGCTCTCGACGCCCTCGCTCTGCAGGACGGGCTGGAGCACGTCCATCCCGCTGTGCATGGCCCGGGCGGCGATAAGGACTTCGGGCACGTAGAATTCGTTCGCCTTGAACCGGCGCCCGACCTCGTTCATCCCGGCGATCAACCCTTCGTCCAGAATCTGCTTGGCGGGGGTCCCCGCGTCGACCTCCTGCTGGACGAGGTTCTTGACTTCATCGGCCTTTCCGCCGATCAGGGCTTCGGCGATCTTGCTTGTGTCTGCCATGTAACGACCTCCAAAAAAAGGGTATGTGTCCTGTGCGACCTACATCAGCCCGTCCTGCCTGAGCTTTGTCAGCCGGTACTCGGCCAACTGCTGCCAGACGCTTTGGCGTTCTTCTCTGAGCGTGATATATCGCTCGCTCGCCTCCTCGTGCCGTCCCAACAGTTCGAGGCATCGGCCGGCGAGGAAGGTGGCTTCGTTGCCCACGATGGGCCGGGTCCGGTGGTTCCTTAGGGCGGCGTCGAGGTGTTCGAGCGCTTGCTCGTGGTGGCCCCGGTCTTTCTTGACCTTGCCGAGAGCGAAGTCGGTCAGTCCGCGGAGCAGGTCGGTGTCCGCTGCCTTTGCCGCCCGCTCGAGGGTTTGCTGGGCCCGTTCGAGGTCGCCTTCCTCGCCGCGTTCGTGGTACTGTCTCGCCAGTCGGAGGAGCAGTTCCGCCGCTCGCGGGTAGGATTCCGACGCCGCTTCCATCTCCTCGATGGTCTCGGCGGCCGACAGGGCGTCGAGTGCCCGTCGCGATTGGACCTCTCGCAGCCCGGCGAAGACGGCGACGGTGATGAAGACGACGGAGACGACGGCGAGGGTGGTGAGGACCATTGTACGGCGTTCGAGGACCTTGTCCCAGGCCGCCGAGACCGTTTTTACGAACCGGTCGTCCTCGTGCAGTCTTTCTTTCTGTTCTTTTCTCACGGCGTTTCTCTCGTTCTGTTTCTCTTCTCGGCCGTTGCCGGCTGGTACGCCCGAGAGGATTCGAACCTCTGACCTGCGGTTTAGGAAACCGCTGCTCTATCCTGCTGAGCTACGGGCGCGTCTATTCGCTGTCGTAATCGACCAGAGCGAAGGTGTTGCGTCCGTCCAGCTTCCGCCGGCCCTGGAGAAAGCTCAGTTCGATGACGAACGAGCAGCCGACGATGTCTCCGCCCAGGCGCTCGACCAGGCGGCAGGCGGCGGCCATGGTCCCGCCCGTGGCCAGCAGGTCATCGACCATCAGGACCTTCTGGCCGGGCTTCACCGCGTCGGTGTGCATCTCGATGGTGTCGGTCCCGTATTCCAGCTCGTAGGTCTCTTCAATCTTTCCAGCCGGCAGTTTGCCCGGTTTTCTGACCGGTGCGAACGCGGCGCCCAGCCGTTCGGCGACCAGCGACCCGAAGATGAACCCGCGCGATTCGATGCCCACGACGACGTCGACCCCGGCGGCCCTGTACGGCTCGGTGATGGCGTCGGCCGCATCGCGCGTGGCCTGTGGGTCGGCCAGCAGGGTGGTGATGTCACGAAACACCACCCCCGGCTTCGGGAAGTCGGGCACGTTGCGTATGATGGTTCTCAGGTCTTTCATCCGACCTCGGCCAAGTTTCCTTCTGGCTGACGAACAACTTCGCTGCGATTCTAGGCCGGTCTCACGCGGTTGTCAAGCTTGGGGGCCGTCTTCGTCCGCCTGGTCGGCCGTGTCCAGCGATTCGATGATGGCGTGGAGCCGTTTGATCGCGTTTCGCTCGATCTGCCGGACGCGCTCCCGGCTGATGTTCAGCTTCTCGCCGATCTGGGCCAGTGTCATCGGGCCGGCCTCGTCCAGCCCGTATCGCAGGCGGAGGATGAACGCCTCGCGCTTGTCGATGGAATCGAGCACCTTGCGCAGGGTCTCGTGCTCGACCTTTGTCAGCAGCTCTTCGTCCGGCCGCTCGGCGGAGGGGTCTTCGATCAACTCGTTGAGGGACGACAGGAGGTCCAAGCTGATCGGCTGGCCGGGCCGGGAGGAGAGCCGAACGAGCCGCTTGACCATCCGGACGTTGTCGGACTCCAGCCCGGACGCCTCGACGAGTTCGGGTACGGTCGGCCGGCGCCCGAGTTCCGATCGGAGCTGGATTTCGGCGCTTTTCCACTGTGAGATGGCCTCGACCATGTAGGCGGGGACCCGGACCGTCTTGGCGGTGTTGGTGATCGCCCGGCGGACCGCCTGCTTGATCCACCAGTGAGCGTAGGTGCTGAACCGGCAGTTCTGGGTCTGGTCGAACTTTTCGACGGCCCGGACCAGGCCGATGTTCCCCTCCTCGATCAGGTCCATCAGGGGCAGCCCGCGGTTGATGTAGCGCCGGGCGATATTGACCACCAGCCGGAGGTTGGCGGTGATCATCTGCTCGCGTGCCTCGGCGTCGCCCTCCGACACGCGGGCGGCCAGCTCCTTCTCCTCCTCGGCGGTGAGCAGATCGGTCCGGCCGATATCTTTCAGATAGACATCCAGTGCGGTTTGCTGTGCGATTGTGCTGCACCTCCCGGGAGCACGCGGCATCCGTTCCCGCATGCCCGTCATGTAGCCCGCAGTTCCGGCGGGCCGTTCGGTTCAACCTGAATGCTTCATGGTATCCCGAACGACATCGGCTGTCAAATCAGCCGGACGTTCAAACGGTGCCCGTGCGCTCCCGTGGGCTCGACGGCCGCAGCCGGCGGCCCGTCCGCTCGGCCTACGGGGCCAGTGTGACGGGCGCTTGTTTCGCGCCGGCCTCATAGGCCGCCAGGCAGATGCGGAGCGTAGCCAGGCCGTCCTCGCCGGTGATGGCCGGGTCGCGCCCGGTTCGGACCGCGTCGGCGAAGTCTTTGAGCAGTGCGACCCTGGGGTCGTTCTTCTCGCAGGGGATTTCCAGCCACTCGCCTGCTTTCAGGTCGCCGGCCGGCTCGGACAGATAGACCTGCAGGGGGTTGCCGATCTTGATCTGGCCTTTGGTGCCGATAATCACGTCGCTTTGGACGCCGCCGCCCGCGGCGAACGTGGTCCCGACGACCGCCCCGAGGGCGGAGTTCTCGTACCGGATGGTGGCGACGATGGCGTCCTCGACCTCGACGTCGGTGGCGAACGTGTCGTAGTCGGCGAACACGGTGTCGGCCTCCATGCCGGTGACGAACCGCATCCGGTCGACGTTGTGCACGAAATTCATGATGAGGAACCCGCCGCCCGCCTTCTCCTTGCTCTGCCGCCAGTCGGTCTGGACCCGGCCGGTAAAACCGCCCTCCCAGTAGGACTGTTTCTTGTGGCCGAGGCCGAACATGGTGATGAGGCACACCCGTCCGATGGCCCCGCCCTGGACCAGGTCGCGGGCTTTGATGACGTGGTTGTTGCCCCGCTCGAAGAAGACGGTGCTGAGGCGGACGTCGGCCTGCCGGCACTCGCGGATCATGTCCAGCGCGTCCTCTTCCCTGGTGGCGATGGGCTTCTCGACCATGACGTGTTTGCCGGCCCGGGCCGCCTGGATCGTCTGCGGGGCGTGGAGCCAGTGGGGGGTCGAGATGAGGACGGCCTCGACGGCGTCCTGGGCGAGCAGCTCGTCGAGGTCGGTGAACCAGGGGCAATCGCACCGTTCGGCCATGTCCCGGGCCACCGGCTCGTGGATGTCCATGCAGGCGACGACCTGCACCTCGTCTGTTTTCTCGATCGCCTGTTGATGATGCACGGCGATCTCTCCACAACTGACCAGCCCTATTCCCAGCGGTTTTTGTGACACGACAGCACCTCAGATAATCGGAACTCGATCTGTCCCGGACGGGCGGCGGCCAGCCCGCTCACACGTCCACGACGGGAAAGATACCCTCTGTGCGAAGAAAATCAAGTGGCGGGTGGGGAAGTGCGCCCGGTTTGCGCCCGGTCCGGCCGCCCTCAGAACTCGATCCCCCGGGTGGGCTCGGTCCCGTCGTCGTAGGCGTGTTTGATCTGTTCCATCCGGGTGACGGTATCGGCGAGGTCGATCAGGCCCTGCTGGGCGTTCCGCCCGGTGAGGGCGACGTGGAGTGCCGGGGGCTTGTTTGCCAGCAGTTCGCGGGCGTCTTCCTCCCGGATCAGGCCGATGTGGATCGCTTCGAGGACCTCGTCGAGGATGAGCAGGTCCACCTGTTCGGCCTTGCGGCGGGCGTGTTCGAGTCCGGCCTTCGCCGCCTCGCGGTCCTCGGGCGTCCCGCCCGGTGTTCTGACGAACCCCCGGCCGCAGGTAATGATCTCGATGTCCTCGCCGATGCGTTCGGCGGCTGCGACCTCGCCGACGTCGCGGCGTGCCTTGATGAACTGGACGATACAGACGCGGAGGCCCTGGCCGAGGGCGCGAAGTGCGAGGCCCAATGCCGCGGTCGTCTTCCCCTTGCCGTCGCCGGTGAAGATGAGTATCCGGCCCCGCCCGGTGCGTCCGCCGCTCATTGTTTGCTCGCTTTTTCCAGAACGCTGCGGAGCTGATCGCCCTTTCTGGCGATCTTGCTGACCGCTTTGAAGAGGACCTGCGGGGTGACCACGGCCCGGGGCAGCACGTCGACGACCACGAACTCGGGCTTCTCGGGCCGGCCGTCCAGGGCGATGGCCCCGGCCGAAATCTTGAAGTTCTGGCGCAGCGCCCATTCGTACAGCTTCCGGTTGGCCGGCCCGGACAGCGTCGATATTTTCACCAGCGGCACCCCATCCTGGTCCTTGACTTTCAGGTTGAGGGTCACGTCCTGGTGCCGGTTGCCGATGGGCACCCGCAGCGACCATCCGCCGTCCGGCTGTTCGTCGGCGGAGACCGCGGTGTTGTACACCGCCTTTGTCACCAGGTCGCTGTCGGTCACCGCCATCTCGGCCAGTCCGCCGCCGTCTTCACTATCGCCCATCTCGATCCATCGTTTCCAGGCGTCGTAATCCGGCCCCAGGTCCTCGCCGGTGATGTTGGTGAGCGATTCCTCCGCCGCGCTCATGATTTCGTCGTCCTTGAGCGCCTCGACGAGGCGGGGCAGGGCCTTTCGCGCCTTGAGTTCGCCGAGGATCGCCGCCGCGCTCCAGCGCACGCCGGCGTGCGGGCTGTCGAGAGCGGCGAGCAGCGGATCGACGGCCTTCTCGCCCATCTCCAGCAGCTCGCTCTTCGCAGCAGAACGGGTCCGGTAGTCTCTCAGCCGGCTGATGAGTCGGTCAATGTTTGCCATCGCGCTCTCCTCATTTCCTGAGAAAGTATGCCATCAGTTCGTGGCCGCGCTCGATGGTCAGCCCTGTGCCTGCGGCGGACTTCTCCGAGTACGGCAACTCGTGGACCGGCCTCACTCCGGTCCCGCACATGGCGAACGGGACGGGCTCGGCGACGTGTGTTCGTTCCGAGATGGGCGTCGGATGGTCGGGGGTGACCAGAATCCGGAAATCGGTCTGATCGAGCAGGGCGTCGAGGATCGGCCCGATCACCTTCTCGTCGATGTCCTCGATGGCCCGGACCTTGGCGTCCACGCTGCCCTGGTGGCCCGCCTCGTCCGGGGCCTCGATGTGCACGACGACCAGGTCGTGTGTGCCGGTCGCCTCGATGGCGGCCTCGGCCTTGCCCCGGTAGTTGGTGTCGAGGTAGCCGGTGGCGCCCTCGACCTCGATCACGTCGAACCCGAGGTAGGTCCCGGTCCCCTTGACCAGGTCCACCGCCGTGATGACGGCGCCGGTCTTGCCGAACTGGTCCTCGAACCGGGGGATGGTCGGCGCCTTGCCGCTCCCCCAGAGCCAGATCATGTTCGCCGGGTTCTCGTTGTGGTCGACGCGGACGGCGTTCACGTCGTGCGGCTCCAACAGCAGGGCCGAGCCGAGCATGAGCTTCCGCAGCATCTCCTGGCCCGGCCCCTCGGGCAGGTGCTCGGCGTAGGGCTGCTCGACGATGTCGTGCGGCGGGACGCACGCCGCCGAGAGGTCTGCGGTCCCGCTGTACACCATCAGGTGGCGATAGCTCACCCCCGGATGGAACCGGACCTCGCCGGTCCCCAGGTGCTCGTTCAGCATCTCGATGAGCACCCGGGCCTCGGGGGTGGTGATGTGGCCGGCGCTGTAATCGATCATCAGGTCGTCGCCGACGGTGACCAGGTTGCACCGGAACGCGACGTCCTGGGGGCCGAGCCGGATGCCCATCCCGGCCGCCTCGAGCGGCGCCCGGCCGGTGTAATATCGGGCGGGATCGATACCGAGGACGGACATGATGGCGACGTCGCTGCCCGGCTGCATCCCCTCGGGGACGGTGTGCAGCGTCCCCTGGCGTCCGCGCAGGGCCACCTTGTCCATGTTGGGCGTGTTCGCCGCTTCCAGCGGGGTCTTCCCCTCGAGCTGGTCGATCGGATAATCGGCCATCCCGTCGGGTATCACGATGACGTACTTCATCAGCTACCTTTCGATGCGAATGAGCTGGGTCGGGGCCTTCACCACGTCCAGCCGGTCGATCTCGGCCAGTGCCTCGGCCAGCCCGTGCTCGCGGGCGCGGTGGGCGATCATCACGACGAACACGTAGCCCTCGGGGCTGCGCTCGGCCTGGTGGGCGCTGTCGATGCTGATTCTGTGCTTGCCCAGGATTCCCGATATCGCGGCCAGTACGCCCGGCTGATCGAGCACGGTGAACCGCATGTAGTATTGCGTCTCGATCTCGGATATCTTGCGGATTCGGGCCGGCTCGAGCCGGCTGGACAGTGCCCGGCACGACGCGGCGTTGATCGCGGCCCGGCCCAGGCCGACGTCGACCAGGTCGGATACCACAGCGGCGGCCGTCGGCATCTGCCCGGCCCCTTTGCCGTAGTGCATGGTGTCGCCCGTCGCCTCGCCCCGAATCCACACCGCGTTGAACACCCCGCTCACCGCCGCGAGGGGGTGGTCGCCGAGCAGGAACGTCGGGTGCACTCGGAGTTCGAGCTCGCCCTCGGCCAGTTTGGCGATGGCGAGCAGCTTGACGATGTAGCCCATCTCGGCCCCGAACTCGATGTCCATCGGCTTGATGCCGCTGATGCCCTCGACGTGGATGCCGCCGAAATCGATCTCCCGGCAGAAGGCCAGCCGGGCCAAGATGGCCAGCTTGTGGGCCGAGTCCACCCCGTTCACGTCGAGGGTCGGATCGGCCTCGGCGTATCCGGCGTCCTGGGCGGCGGCCAGTGCCGACTCGTAGTCGGCCCCCCGCTCGGCCATCTCGGTCAGGATGTAGTTGCAGGTGCCGTTGACGATGCCCGTCAGGCGGGTGATCTCGCCGCCGGGATGCCCTTCTCGGACGGCCCGGAGGAGCGGGATGCCGCCGCACACGCTCCCCTCGAACGAGATGCTCCGGCCGGTCTGTTCGGCTTTGGCAAACAGCTCGCGGCCGTGCTCGGCGAGCAGCGCCTTGTTCGCGGTGACCACGTGCTTGCCGGCGTCGAACGCCCGCAGGATGAGGTCGCGGGCGAAAGTGGTCCCCCCGACGAGCTCGCAGAGCACGTCAATCTCCGGGTCGGCCAGCACCGACTCGACGTCGTCGGTCAGCAGGTCGTCCGGCACGTCCACCCCGCGGTCGCTGGTCAGGTCGAGATCGCAGACCGCCCCCAGGCGCAGGCGGAGCCCGGTGTTGGCCTCCATCTGATCGGCGTGTGCCCGGAGTATCTTGACGACGCCCGCACCGACGGTCCCGAACCCTACAAGCCCGATGTTCAGAGTTTTCATCTATGTTTCCCAAGAATCTGGCGTTGGTCCCGGCCGTTGGCGGCAGCCGGAGATGTCGGGCGGCGATTATAACGCCCGTTTTTTTCGCGTTCAAGGGCGGCAACTTGCAGAATCGGGAGCGAGCAGGTACATCGTTTCCCCCTGTTGCGGTGCGGAGTGTGGAAGTGCGCCCCCGCCTGCCGCCGCAAGGTGGATACCATGTACCTGCGCGTTTCCGGCTCCGAACCGAATGCATCTTGAAAATATCCGCTGAATGCCCTACTATTGTTATAGAGAGGAAAGGCCAATGACTGCGGCCAAGAGGAAAACTGACCAGGAGACCCGCCGTGAGCGACTCGTGGTCAGTGCCGTAAATCCTGTTGACGGCACAATGATGGAGGTCATGGTGTCTTATGAACGACTCCATCCCGTGGCCAGTCGGAGCAAAGGCCAGATCAAGGAAGCCGCCTTTGTCGTTCCGGAGATTTTGACAAGGCCGGCGGCAATCTTTGAGGGTTTGAACCGCGAGGAAG
>PWKM01000073.1 GCA_003559755.1 Planctomycetota bacterium | reverse complement strand
GTGGTATCGGGGGACGGACCCGACGACGCCGGACATTCTGGCCCCGTCGATGAGGCCGGCGGAGCTGGAGGACGTGCCGGAACCGGAGACGCCCTGGTGTATCCGCTGGGATGTGCACAGTCGTCAGTTCTGGGAGATTCAGGACCGCCTGCGAGCGAAGCTGAAGGCGGAGGCAGAAGCAGAAGCAGAAGCGTCAGGGCCATAGCGACCGAGGAGGGTTCGGACATGCGAACGACACGGGCGACGCGAGGCGATTGGTCGAGGTCTTTCGGAGTCATCCTCGTTCCGCCGGTACTTACTCTGGTCCTGTTCGCGGGTGCGGTCCGTTCTTCCGCCGGCCAGGCCGGCACGGTCGCCGTGGTTGCCGAGAACCATTGGACGAGCCGGGTGGTCGCCGAGATGGCCGCGCGTCAGGAGCGTGACGGGGATATGCGGGTAACGGTCGACCATGATCGCGGGCGATTGGCGGGCTTTATCGAGGGCGACTATCAGGTATTGGCCTGGACCGACCACCCCACCACGTTAACGAAGAGCGCGTGGCTGTACGGCTTTCGGCGGACGGAGCTCGATCCGACGGCGGTATTCGTCGGTCAGGCGAAGCTGGCGGTGATCGTGAATCGGGCCAACCCGGTCGCCGGTTTATCGGCCGAGCAGTTGCAGGAGATTCTCAAGGAGAGCGGTCGGGGGCTCGACTGGGCCCGCGTGGGCGGTCAGGGCGGCCGGATCACCTGCTACGGCGAGCCGTCGCGGGCGGGGAGCCGGCGCCTGTTGCGGCGGGCCTGCCTCCAGTACGAGACGGGCCGGTACCACACTCGCTGCTATTTCCCGATCAGGGAGGACTTTGTCGAGTGCGTGGATGCGGACGACGTGGTGAGGCGGGTACGTCGCGACCGGGGCGGCATCGGTTTCGTTCTTTGGACCGGCGAGAGCATTGAGGGGGTGCGGGTTGTACCGGTCTCACTCGAGGAGGGCGGCCCGCTGGTGGAACTGGAAGAGGGCGGGCGCATCCAGGAGGAGTACCCCTTGTCGGAGAGATTGATCCTGTACCTTCATCCGACGCAGCCGGATGCGGCGGTCCGGTTCGCGGCCTTCGCGACAAGCCCCGCCGGTTCGGAGATCGCCGAGTCGTTCGGCTTGGCCACGCCACACACGCAGAGGCAGGCGGAGGGCGAGGCCCGGGTGCGTGCGATGAGGGAGGGTGCGGGCGACCGGGTCTCGATGATCGGGATCGATGCCGGCCGATCCGCGTTTCACGCGGCGGCGGTGGAATACGTCCGAGCTAAGGCGGCGATTCAGCTGTCCTACGGCGGGGTGGACGACGACGTTCTTTCGATCCGTGCGTTCGTGCGGGGCGGGGTGGACGGGCACCTTCTGCGGGAGCTGCTGGTGTTGGACGACCGGCCGAGTGCTCGGGCGATGGAGCAGCACGGCGAGGAGTGGAACGCGCTGATGCCGGACGAGTTCTGCATCGCGGGCCGTGCGACGGCGATTATCGTGAACAGGGCGAACCGGCTCGAGTCGTTGACGATGGGCCAGTTGAAGGCGATTTTCAGCGGGGAGGCGAACGACTGGCGCGGCATCGGCGAGACGGGGCTGGCGGTTCCGGGTGGGCAGACGACGGTCCCGATCAACCGGTTCAGCGTGCCGCGCACCGATCCTGCGGCGGCGGTGTTCGTCAGGCATTGTCTGCCGGCGTCGGAGGTGCGGGGGGTGACGGGTCAGGCCGACACGGCGGCGGTGGTTGCGGCGGTGGGTATGGACCCGAACGCGATCGGGATCGTGGACCTGGCGTCGCTTCCGGGCGGCGGGCTGTCGCCGGACGCGCTGGTGCGTGCGGGCCAGACGGTGCGGGTGGTTCCGATCCGGCACGGGGCGGGCGAGTTGGCACAGGTCGTGGCCCCGACGCCAGCGAACATCCGGAGTGCGATGTACCCGCTCTCGGAGCGGGTCTACCTGTACGTGCATCCTCGGGCGAGCGACGTGGCGAAGGATTTCGCGAGGTTTATGGCGACGTGCGGCGGGTCGGAGGCGACGCCCTACGCCGACCCGGTGCGGGCGACGATGGATGCGTATGTAAAGGGCGGGCTGATCCCGCTGGGCGACGCGGCCCTCGATCGGGTGGCGAAGGACGAGATCGAGGCCGCCGGTGACGGGGACGGGAACTAGCCCGAAGCCGCAGGTGCCGAGCAGCAGGCGTTGAAAGGAACGCGGCCGGGACGATGGCTGAACTTGGATAGAGACGGGCCGGACGGAACAGGGCAAGGCAACGCAGGATCAGGATGAGAAATGTCCGCGAAAAGCCCGACAGGCGGGCTCATGCCGGCCGTTTGTGCGCCTGTGCAGGGGGGCTGTGCCCTTTGCTCGTCGGATTCCTTGTAGGGATGTCCTTGTCGTTCTGCGAGCCGGCTCTTGCCGGCGAGGCTTCGGGGGAGGTCCGGTCCCCTGTTCGCATGGCGGGTCCGGCCGATGTGCAGGGTCTGTTCGAGGCGTTGTCCGAGGAGTTCCAAAAATCGCGGGCCGAGTCGGGGGGCGGAGTCGCGGTGGACTATGTCAGCCGGGAGGGGGCGGTTCCGGCGGCCCGTGAGTTGTTGGGCGGTTTCGACGCGGTGCTCAGCTGGGGCGGGGTCTCGGAGCGGGACGTGTTGGATCTGGGCCGGCCGTGGGAGGCGCTTGCCCCGGAGGAGCACGTGATCGGTGCTCGAGCGGCGGCCATCGTGGTTCATGCTCGGAACCCGCTGGACACGTTGTCGAGCGAGCAGCTCGAGTTCGTGTTTTCCGGCGAGGTGGAGAACTGGCGAGCGGTGGGCGGTGAGCAGTTGCCGATTCGGCGTTACGGGCTGGCGTCTTCGTCCCCACTGACGAAGAGCTTCGAGCGGGCGTTCCCGGCGGCGGGTTCGGATGGAATCATCCGGCGTCCGACCTCGGCGGACATTCTTCGTGCGATCTCGACGGACCCCGGCGGGGTCGGGTTCGTGGACGCGTCGTCGGTAGTGACCGCGGGCGGTGCGGTGAAGGCGCTGGGCGTGGGCGGGGTGACCGCCGACGTCCAGAGCGTGAAGGACGGGCGGTACCCGTTCGCCGACGTGCTCGTACTGTACGTCTCGCCCGACGCTTCGGAGGGAGCGAAGGGGTTCGTCCAGTTCGTATTATCGGGGGAGGGGGACGGTGTGTTTCGTCGCCATGCTCTCCTGCCGACGCTGCGCCGCGTGCGTTCGGACGCCATTGCGGGCTTTTATCGGCTCTACGGTCCCGAGATCGAGCGGGTTCGTGCGACGCCGGATCCGGGCGACGACCTGGACCTCGCCATGCGGATTTTGAAGTCTGCCCAACGGCTACCGCCGGACGACGTTCAGCTTCTGGCCGCCATGTGTGCGGCGGCATACGAGTTGAGCGAGAACATCCCCGGCGGCGAGACGGCGGTGTTCGAGGTGTTGAATCTATTGTCCGAGCGGATTCCGGGCAGGCGGCTCGACAGTGCGGAGAAGCGGGTGGCGCTGTACGAACGAGCGTACCGGGCCGACCGTTCGATGCACGTCGGTTCCGCTCTGATCGACGCCCTGCAGGCGCACGCCGCGGCAGCGACATCCGGCCGGTTGTACGCCGAGGCGGCGGTCATATTGGAGCGTGCGAAGGAGGTGGCGGAGCAGATCGGCAGCCCCGACCTGGCCCGGGTTCGGGAGCGTCACAGCATCGCCGCGGCGCGGGTGAGAGCCGAGCGGGACGCCTGGGTTCTCGCCGAGTGGCTGTTGTAAGACCCGAATGACCGTGCGTCGCGGGCGCGGCTGATCCTGCTGCACCTGCTGGAGTTCGACGCCCCGTCGGAGGCGCTGAGGCACGTCGACGCCGACAGCGACGCGGAGCTGAAGGCGAACCTGCCGCTTGCGGCCCAGCCGGTCTCGGCGATTTCGAAGGATTCCGCGCTGACGCTTGCCGAGTGGTACACGGACCTGGCGGCTCCTGCGGCGGGCGGCAGGCGGGAGGTGGCGGCCGCCCGGGCGCGGGCCTACTATCGGCGGTTCTTCGAGCTGCACGGGTCCCGGCGCGACAGCCTGGCCCGGCGGGCTCGAGTCGGGCTTGAGAAGATCGGCGAGATGTCCCCCGATCTCGGCGCGGCGGGAGCCGACGGGCAGCGGCTTGTCCGGTCGGGCAGGGAGGTCTTCGACCTGCGGCTTGCGGAATTGGTGGCGTCGAACACCGACCTGACGCAGCTGACGTCCGAGCAGATCGGCTCGGCCCGCCGGCTGGAGGACGTGCGTCCCCTGACGCGTCTGAGCCGTTTGAGCGAGCTGGAGCTGGCTGAGTTGAGCGGCGTTCGCGACCTTTCGCCGATCGGCCGGCTGTCCGGTCTGACCTCTCTGACGCTGACACACCTTCGGGTAAACGACCTGGATGCGTTGTCGGGGCTGTCGCAGCTGAGGGCGCTGGACTTGAGCGACGCGCGGAATCTCTCGGACCTGGGGCCGTTGAGCCGGCTGACCCAGCTCCGTACGCTGATCCTCACGAACTGCGTCAACGTGGCCGACCTTTCGCCGATCGTCGAGCTGCCGCACCTCACCCGCCTGACGCTTTCCGGCTGCGTGCGGCTCCGGGACCTGTCGCCGCTGGAGAAACTGTCCGGTCAGCTAACGACGTTGGATTTGTCGGGCTGTTCCGGGATCGAGGACGTCTATCCCCTTTCCAAGTGCAAGGCGCTCAAGACGCTGGACCTGCGCGGCTGCGACCGGATTCCGGAGGCGGACATCGACTGGCTCCGGGAGCAGCTGCCGGGCTGCGCGATCCTGAGTGGCCCGGCCCAACCCTAGAGGAGGAACTTGATGTCGCTCCACACAGCAAAGTCCCGGTTCGAACGGTTGCTTCCCTGGGGTGTCAGCCTGCTCGTGCACTGCGGGGTGGCCCTGGTGCTGGGGTTGATGGTTTTTCAGACCGCCCCGGACGGGCCGGTGAGCCGTGATCCTTCGGCCGGCGTTCCCTCGAGCACGCTGCCCCGGCGTGTTACGCCGAGGCCGATGCGAACGACGATGGCGAATAGCGAGTCGCCGGTCCGCCCGGGTGAGGGTGCATCGGACACGACGGGGGCGGGGCTGGAGCGTTCACTGGGTATCGGGGCGTCGTCGGAATCCGGCGGACCGCCCGAGACGGCGTTCTCGTTGGAGGCGGAGTCCGATCGGTCCGTCGTCCCGTTGTCGGACGAGGTGCGGGCGGGCGAGTCGGCGACCTTTTTCGGTGTGACGTCGCCGGCCCAGGACGTGGTGTACGTCATCGACTTCTCCCAGTCGGTCGGCGTCTCGTTCGACAGGGTACAGCGCGAGGTGACGCGCTCCATCGGGCGTCTCGAGGAGAATCAGCGGTTCCACATCATCCTGTTTTCGGACGGGCCTCCGATCGAGGGGCGGGCGGGCGACCTCGTCGCGGCCACGCGTCCGGCGAAGAGGGCGGCGGCCGAGTTTCTGGGCGGGGTCCAGCCGGAGGGCCGGACGGAACCGATTGCAGCTCTGATGCGTGCGCTCGACGTGTTGCAGACGGAAGACCGCAGAACGAAGCTTCTCTGCCTTCTGACGGACGGGGAATTCCCGGACAGTGCGGAGGTGGTTCAGACGATCAGGGTGAAGAACGCGGACAGCCGGGTTCGCGTGAACACCTACCTTGTCGGCGGCAGTGCGTCGTCCGCCGCCACGCTTCGCCGGATCGCGGAGCAGAACAACGGAGCGTTCGTGAGAGTAGACAGATAGGCCGGAGGCTGTAGAGCGTGGGCTGCGGGCGGGAACGAACGGTTCGTTTGCCCGCAGCCGCCGTCTGCGGCCTGCAGCCTGCGAG
The DNA here is from genome assembly GCA_003559755.1 of Planctomycetota bacterium. Taxonomy (GTDB): domain Bacteria; phylum Planctomycetota; class PUPC01; order PUPC01; family PUPC01; genus PUPC01. The sequence continues at coordinate 10,033 of PWKM01000073.1, read as the reverse complement.
GAGATGTCAACCATGCAAGTGACGTATTACCTGGATTTGTTCTTTGTGCGGGGCGGGGTAATCGGCGGGGTGATATGGGGGTTGAGCATCGCGGCCCTCGCCATCGGCATCCGGTGTCTCACCCGGATCACGCGGAAGCGGCTTTTTCCCGACGCGGTGTGCGATTCCGTGGGGTCGCAGTTTGAGGGCCGGCGCTATCGCGACGGGCTGAAGAGCGTCGAGGGGAGGACCGACTTGTTCAGCGATCTTGTGCGCAGGACGTTCGCTCACGCTCACAGCGGACGGGAGGCCATGGAGAAGGCCCTGTTCGAGTCGGCGGAGCACGAGGCCGCCGTGCTCATGCGACGGGTCGAGTGGCTGAACGTCATCGGTAGCGTTGCTCCGATGCTGGGGCTACTGGGGACGGTCTGGGGGATGATCGGGGCGTTCTTCAAGATCGTGGCAACGGGATCGCCGGACCCGCGGCTCCTCGCGGGCAACATCGGGGTGGCCCTGGTCACCACGCTGCTGGGTCTGATGGTCGCCATCCCTTCGCTGTTCCTGTACGCCCTTCTTCGGAACCGCGTCGAGGAGATCACCAACGACGTGGTTCTGACCGTGAACGCACTCATTGCCAAGACGCACCGTCCCCGGCAGCGCCCGGTGGCGGCGAAATCATCCGGCGGCGATCCGGCGCGGGGCCCGAGCCCCGAAGCCGACCCGGCCGGTGCACGAGCAGGAGAATAACGCGGATGCTCAGAAGATCGACGGGAAACCGGCTGCAGCTCCAGCTGACGCCCATGATTGACTGTACGTTCCAGCTGATCCTTTTCTTCCTGCTCACGACGCAGATGGCCGGTCAGGAGCTTCCGGACCTTCTCCTCCACGAGCCGGAGAAGCCCATGTCGTCCGCACTGGCCCCGGACGCGGGCCGGCGGAGCCACGTTACGGTCAACGTGCTGACTCGTTACAAGGCGCCGAAGGACGAACGCGATCCGAACTTCTCCATCGTGGCGGACCGCTACCAGGTGGGCCTGGACATGGTGAGCGCGGGGCATCCCGAGGCCTTTTCCAGGTTGACCGAACTGTTGAGAAGCCGCAAGTCGTCCGCCGGGGGCGATGCCGCCGAGTTCTGGGTGGAAATCCGGGCGGACAGGGACATCCGCTACGGCGACGTCGAGTCCGTGATGCAGGCCGCTTCCGACGCCGGGATCGAGCGAATGAGCCTGACGGCGGTGGACCCGCAGGACGGGGACGCCGGTCCCGTGAAAGGCGAATGAATGGCTCTGAAGAAGACGAACAGTGACAGGCGGTTTGTCTTTCAGGCCCGGCATCGGTCGGGCCGGAAGGCGCTTTCGGTGACGCTGACGCCGATGATCGACGTGACGTTCCAGCTGCTGCTTTATTTCCTTCTGACGACGACGTTCATCGCGCCGGAGAAGCAGCTGATGGGGACGGTGCCGTCGCCGTCGGGCCGGCCGAGCATCCTGCTCCCGATCCACGTGGTGGTCGAGCCGGTCGGTGCGTCGAACGAATCGGCTCAGTATCAGATCGACGACGGGGCGCCCACGCAGGACGTCGGGGAGGTCTACGCCGCCCTGGCAGGCCGGGTGCAGCACAGCGGCGACACGGAGATCCCGGTCGTGATACATGCGAACCGCGACGTGCGGTGGGCGTTCGTCATAGAGGTCTTCAACGCCGCATCGTCGTCGGGGTTCACCGAGGTTGTTTTTGAGTCAGCGAGCCAGACGGCAGGCATGCAATGAGCAGCAAGACAGGGATTCAGGTCGCCCTTCTCGGGCTCTTCGCTGCGTTCGTCGTCGGTGCCGCCCGAGCCGACCCTCCGGGCCATCCGGGTGAGGGCGACCTGTCGGACGCGGCCGAGATCAGCATCCTCCTGTCGGACCTCGACCGTGCCACAGGGTCGGAACGCGAGGCGCTCGTTCAGGAAGTCACCCTCCTCGCTCGTTCCCGGGTGGCCCGCCTGGACCGGGCGGTCAACACGCTGCTCGGCAGGGAAGCGCGAGAGGACGCGACGGTCGATTGGTTCGAGGCTCGGCTCGAGCTGGCGGAGATTCTCGGCGAGCGGCGAGGCCGCCCGTTGCTGGCCCGGTTGGGGCTCGGCGTCGAGACCGACGAAGAGCGGGACACCCTGGCCCAGTGGCTGGCCGAATCGCTGGGCGAGCTGGACGCGATACACGCCGACCTGACGAGGCGGCTGAAATGGGCCGAATCGAGCCTGGCCGAACAGGCCGGACTCGCCCTCCGCCTCGAGCGAGTCCTGGAGGCGGTGCTCTGGCGCCGTGCGTTCACCGCCTACGACCTCGCCGCGTCCACCACCTTCAGGCTCGAGCGCCGAAGGCTGATCGACGTGGCCCTCGCCGACATCGAGGAACTGGCGGCCGAGGCCGGGCCGGGCCGCCGTCCGTTGCAGCTGTTGAAGGCGCGGTGCCTGCGCGACAAGGGGAGGTTCGAGGACGCGGCCGATCTCCTGTCGCGACTCGCCCGGGACGCTCGGGACGGCGAGCCGCTCGACGACGTGCTCTTCGAGCTGGCACTCACCCGGATTGACGCCGGTGCGGCCGGCGCCGTTGAGGCCATCGAAGACTATCAAGCACTCTCGCCGGCGGACACCCCGAGGCCGCTGATCGAGGTGCGGTCCGCGATGCTTCACGAGCGGCTTTGCCGCCGGCGGATGGAAGCCGCTCCCGAGGCCCGTGGCGAAGCGGTCGAGGACCTCGCCGCCGCCCTCAGCGAATTCCTGGGGCGCAACCCGTCGGAGGCGGTGCGGGAACCGATCGCGGAACTGTTCGCCCGGCATTGGGCCGCGGACGACGCCGGCGGGGCCCCCGCACCCGTCCTCGTCCTGCTGGCCGAGCACCAGGTTCGCACCGCCGACGTGGCTCTTGCCGACCGGGGAACTCTCGACCTGGCGGACAGCGAGCGGCAGGAGGACCGAGAGCAATACAGGGGGGCGGCCTTGCTGGCGGAACGGGCGAAAGCGGACAGCGGAGGGGATCGGACGGTCGCCGCCGAGGCCTTGTGGCTCGCGGGCAGCGCTCGTCTGCGATTGGGAGAGAACGGGCGGGCAGGGGACGCGTACAAGGCGTTGTCGTCGCGGTATCCCGCGCATCGGCACGCAAAGCGGGCCGGCCTGATTCGGGCGAAGATGTGCGCGGACGCCCTGGACCACGCCGTCGCTCTGCAGCGACAGCCGCCCCCCGCCCTGCGGTTGGCCCTGGCGGACTCGCTCGAGATTCTCGCGAGGAATTGGGACGACGACCCCGCCGCCGACGAGTGGCGGATCGCGAGCGCCACGCAGTATTCGCTTCTGGCCGACGAGGCCGACCGGGACGCCGACCGCCGGAGCTGGCGCCGGTCGGCGATGCGGATGCTGGCGGCGGTGCCGGAGGAGTCGCCGCTCCGCATCCGGGCTGAGAAGCTCTCGCTCGGAGAGCGGTACAGGCTGGCCCGACGATTCCCGCCCCCGCTCTCGGAAGTTCAGGAACTGGCCGATGAGCTGGAGGCGTTCAGCAGGACGCTCGGCGACATCGCCAGGGGCTCCTCCGACGACGCGGAGAGGAACACCTTGAACGAATGGGGCTGCCTCTGTGAGCTTCGCTCGCTGGTGTTGCGCGACACCCGGCTGGGAGACGAGACGGCGCAATCCCGGCTGGCGAGCCTGGGCGAGCGGTGGCCGGGCTGCGAGGCCCTGCGCGAGGCGGGCGAGTATCTTTTCCTGAAGGCGCTGGCCGAGGCGTCCGTTGCGGAGACCGCCGGCATACTTGCCGAGCATGTGGGACGGCACGGCCAGACGGCGTCCGTCGAGCTCGTCGAGTCGTTTCTGGACAGAGTGCATTCGGAGCTGGAGTACGGGGGAGCGCCGTCCGGTCCGACCGTGAAGGCCCTCTATCTGCGATGGGCCGAATGGCTTTATCGGGCCCACGAGGACGACGCCGACCGCTCTCACGTCGCCGCCAGATTTTTGGCCGATGCACTGTCCCGGCAGGGCGATGCAGATGCGGCTCGGAGGGCGCTCCGGCTCTACGAACAGCTCGAGATCGGGGACGCCCAGCGGCTCCGTCAGGAACAAGAGCGGGTGCGCCGGAAGGCCGCCGCGCTCCGGCTGGCGGTCCGGAGTCCGGAACCGGGGGCGGAGGACGCGTCGCAGCTGGAGGGGCGACTGGAGGTGTTTCTGGATTCGGTCGGCCTCGGCGAGTCGGGGGAGCCCGCCGTCGTTCGGGCGAGAACGGCCCTCCAGGCGGTGTCGGACCCCGATAGTTGCCCCGACCGGGCCGAACGGGCCAGGTCCGAGCTGCTGCGGGCGGTCGACGACCTGGCGGGTGCGGCCGAACGGGCCCAGCCGCTCGACGTGGAGCTCGTGATCGGCCGGGCCCGATGTCTGCGGGCATTGAACCGGCTGTCGGAAGCGATATCCATTCTTACGCCGCTCTGCTCAGGGCTTCCGCGCGACCACGTTCTGTTCTGGGTGGCGCAGGTGGAACGGGCTGAATGCATCGCCGCAACGGACGCCCCGAACTCCCTCGCCCAGCTGCTCGTTCTGGTCCGCCAGCTGCGGGCATTGGACCCGACGATGGGGAGGCCCGACCTGCTGGCCCGATTCGACCGGCTGGCCGAAGCGGCCGACCGGCGGCTGCAGGCACTGGAACCCGGGCCGGAGGGCGGAGGCAGACCGGCGGAAAGAGAGGAAACACGATGACCGAAGATTCTGGAAACCCAACCTCCTCACGTCGTTCCCGCCTGATGGTGGGCGGCTACGAAATACTGAGCAAGATCGGCCAGGGCGGGATGGCCGCGGTGTTCGAGGCGCGGCAGGTCGCGACCGACCGGGTTGTCGCCCTGAAGGTCCTGACGCCCCGGCTTGCGAAGAACGAGGAGTTCGTCGCGCGCTTCATGCGCGAAGCTCAGATGGCCTCGCGGCTGGAGCATCCGAACATCGTCCGAGCCGTCGACGTCGGGCGAGCGGGCATCTACTACTACTTCGCGATGGAGTTCGTCCGTGGGCGCAACCTCGGCGACATCCTCAAGGACGGAAGGATGGACCAACGACGGGCGCTCGAGATTGCACGGGACGTCGCTCGGGCCCTGGCCTGCGCCCACGAGGCCGGACTCGTACACCGAGACGTCAAGCCGACCAACATCCTGGTCACGGCGGACGGGACCGTGAAACTGGCCGACCTGGGGCTGGCCCGCGAGACCGTCCGGCAGAACCCCGCCATCACCCAGGCGGGCATGGCGCTCGGCACCCCGTTCTATATCTCGCCCGAGCAGGTGCTGGGCAAAGGCGACCTCGACGGCCGGTGTGACATCTACTCGCTCGGTGCCACGCTGTATCATCTTCTGACCGGCACCGTCCCGTTCATGGGAAAGACCGGGGCGGAGGTGATGTCCATGCACCTGACCGCCCCGACGCCCGATCCGAGATCGGCGAACGAGCATCTCCCGGAATCTGTCGCCGTCATCGTCCGCAGGGCGATGGCCAGAGACCGCGAAGCTCGGTATTCGACCGCACGGATGCTGCTCGAAGACATCGACAGCGCGCTTGCCGGAGGAGGCCCCGCACAAACCGCAGAGCAGCCCGCCCAGCGGCGCTTGGTGCCCCGTTGGGCGTTGGGAGCCGGCGCGGCGGCGGTCGCTCTGGTGTTGTCGGGCATAATGGTGGCCGCGCTGACGCGCTCAGACGGGACGCAGCGACCGGCGGACCTGGAGGCCGAACCTGCTCGGGCGTCCTCCTCGCACCGGATGCCCGGGCCGGAATCGACGGAACCGGACTCGCCCGCGGTGGCTGTCGATCCTGCAGCCGCCGATCGTGCCCTGCTCGCGAGCGCCCGGACATGGGTGGAGAACCATCCCGGCGAGCTCCGCGAGGCCGTTCGAGTCTATACCGAGGCCATCAGGAAAATGACCGATGACGGCGTCGTCGCCGAGGCGAGAGAAGCCCTCGCACAGGTTCAGGCCCGCCGGATGGCCGAGGCGGACCAGGCGTGGCGGCGGATCGAGCAGCAGGCCCTCTCGCTTGCTGAGGGCGGGGACTACGACGCCGCCCTGCTCCTGCTCGCCGATCCTTTGCCGGACGAGTACAGCGACGTTCTGGCCGACCGAGTCGAACAGACTGCGGGGCGGTTGCACCGCGAGGCGGAGGCAGAGGTCGCGGCCGGAATCGCCTCTGCCGAAGACCTGTCCAAGGGCGGCAACCCCGCCGAAGCACTGGGCGAACTCGACAAACTGGCGGCCGTCCGATACGCTCCCCGGACCGCCGACGTGGCCGAACTCCGAATACGGCTTGAAGCCGAAATGGAAAACACCCCGCAGGCAAGAGAGATGCGTCGCCAGGAGCAGGCGCACGATGCGTTTGCAAGCCTGCTCCGAGACATCCGAGTGGCGGTGGACGACGGCGACCTGGCCCACGCCGCCCGGCTGGGCCAGGCCGCGCTCGCCGACGAGACGCTCAAGCCCCTGGCCGCGAAGGTGCAGCGGGTTGCCGACGTCACGGAACTGATGCCCGAAATACCCGTCCGACGCGACATATGGCCGCTCAAGACGCTCCGTGAACTTCAGGGCCAGGAGGTCGCCTTTGAGACGGAAAGTGGCACCCGAAGAGGAACCGTACGACATGTCACGGACGAGCAGATCACCCTCGTCCGAACCTTCAGCATCAACCGAGAGCTCCACGAACGAAAAGAAGTGGTGCCGATCGCCGACCTCTTGCCCGACACGCGCAAAACATACAAACTCGACTGGACGCCACAGACCGACGAAGAGGCGGCCGCGGCGGCCATCATCGACTCGAGCAGCGAACGAACGGGCTCGGGGACCAACCCCCCGCCCGATTACCGGCCGTAGGTGCCGACGCCGGGGGAACGGCCTGAACCGGAGATCGAACCGGAGGCGACGCCCAACCGCGCCCGCCTCCCCTTCGGCCCCCCTCGCCCGTTGCTGCCGGGATGTCTCAAGAATGCACCGGGGCTGCACCGAAGCCCGGAGCGGCACACGGCGGACGAACGGCGTGATTGGACGGTATCTGACCGATACACAATGAACTGGGGAACATGGCTGTTCTTGGCCGCTGCCAAGTTGTATTGCTAACTGCTTTCTGGGTGATTCGTCGTGCGAACGTAATGGAGGTTGCATGTGAGGGTACTACTTCTTGGGGCGGGAGCATCAAAAAGCTATTCTGACTCACCAACGGGACTAAAGATGCCTGTCGCCAGGGATTTTTTCCAGACGTTTCACGCTCTGCCTCTTTCGGGCCACCCGTGGGTGCTCGTGGGCTTTCTCGCCAACTATATCAAGGAGTTCAAGGAAGAGGAGCCGTATTCGTATTTGAATTCCGGAGTCGATATCGAGGAGTTGCATTCCGAGATACAGGACCATTTTCTTCGAACGGCTGGGACCCCGGAGAAACACGAGACGTTTGCCGCGTTTAAGGCCTACTCAGAACTGCTGTTCATGTTCGCATTCACTGTCAACCAAATTCAGAACGGTCCTGTGTCCAATGCGCACTGCAAGCTGGCCCGGTTGCTGAATGATCACGATACAGTCATAACGTTCAACTGGGACACATTGATGGACCGGGCTATGGCGACTGAGCGGTCTTGGGCGGTAGACTGGGGGTACAAGGTAAAACCGAGAGCGGTTTTTCGTGACAGTTGGGCGCCACCGCACGACCCAACTGAGGCGGGAGGGGCGGCCCTACTCAAGTTGCACGGCTCAGCCAACTGGCTCACCGGTGCGTTTGCGTATGAAGAGGGGAAGGGCGTATTCCTGACCCAAGCAGCCGAGCCCGAGACGCTTTACGTTTTCGAGAGCACGACGAAACCGTATGACACTTGGCAAGGACGGTACATGGATGGCCACCAGCCCTTTTCGTATGGCTATTACCCGCCCAACCTGAAAGACCCCGGGCTTGCCGCCGAAAAAGGACATGTGCTCTTGCGAATGACGTTCAAGTGGCCTTGGATGCAGCCGCCCACCGCCGGAGACAGCGGACTCGTCTCCATGCCAATGATCATCCCGCCGGTTAGGAACAAAGACTACGGAATGTTCGGATCCCTTTTCGGAAGCATCTGGAAGAGGGCAGAGAGAGCCTTGACCGCAGCCGACCACATCGTCATCATCGGGTACTCCTTCCCCCACACGGACCACCGTAGCGTGAACCTTTTCACTGACGCTTTCATTGCCCGTAACAATGTTCCCCGCGTCACGATCATCGACCCCGCTCCAGATCGCGTCTACGACATGATTGTGCAGACGTTGGGCATTCCGGCGAGCAATGTTTCTGTGCATGCAGAGCCCTTCTCGGAAGCGTTCTCTGTCGAACGCGCTCTCGAATTCTAACCCGAGTTCAACAGTTCGCGACCTGGGATGCGTCTATTCGGCCTCTGAGAAAACAGGCGCAAAGTCGTGACGACATGCCGGACATCATATATATCAATTCCTTCGTGTCATCTGGCCCGCTCCGCCGCGCCGGGAGTGTCAGGCCGAGCCACTGCTGCAGCGTCCGCTGATGGCCGACGAACGGACCGACGCATCGAAGTGTGAAACGTCTTCCACACCGTATACGCCAGGAATTTCATCCCGCGAGTTCCGCCTCAGTCATTGCCCAATCTGACGCTCGACCTCCATTGGTTGGGATGTCGCTTCGTCAGGACCAGCCGACTGTTCCGACCGCGCGGCAGTGTTTCAGCGAACAACTCATCCAGATCGAGCGTCTGCCACCAAGTGACCACATCAGCCGAACATAGCGCCAATCGAGAGAGCGGCTGAGGACCTGCCACCTTATACGGGGAAGAGCGCCGGCCGGAGCACATCGGCCCGGGCGGTTCTCAGGGGAACCGCCTTCTCCAGGTCTCGTGGACCTGATTCTGCATGTCGTCCGGCCATCTCTTCTCTCGGATGAGAGCGAGGATGAAGTCCCTGGCCTCGCCCTCGGTGAGGGTCCGGTACTCGATATCCCAGAACTGGGCCCGGGTGACCAGTTCCTCGAGCCGCCCACCGTCGGGGTCCACGTCGCCCTGGCCGCCCCCCTCGATCCGGAGGACGACATCGACCCGGTCGCCGTCTGTCCGCCAGAGAACGCCCCTCCAGGGGTCGGCCCGGACCAGCGAGGCCACGCGGTCGTCGTACACGCGGATCGCCATCATCCCCTGAACGCCCACCAGCATGACCGAGTACTCCTCCCCGGTTCGCAGCACCGGAATCGGATCGACGCCCCGCGGCCAACGTCTTCTCCAGTATTCCGACATCGCCACCACCTTTCCGGCTCCGCCGCAGCTCTCGCATTCAACGGTAGCCCGTTCCCGATGGGAGACCACTTCCCCGCCGACTATTCGCTCGACCGTTCGCCACCCGGTGGTTTGTCCGGCGCCGCCGCACTCGCGGCAAAGACGTGCCCCGGCGTCCGCCCAGACCCGGCCGTCGATGGCTTCAGGTGAATTGGGGTGTGCCCGGCGGCGCAGGATTCTTTGGGCGCCGACGGAGACGTTCATGGCGGCCTGGCTGCGGAATCGGGCCCGGACGACGACGTGATGCCCCACGTCTATGGTACGGCTAATGGTCGCCGATTCGGGCGGTTGGCCCGAGATGGGGCCCCGGAACTCGAGTCGGTTCCCGACCGTCGACCAGTTGTCGCGATGCCGCGCCGGGATGTCCCAGTCGTCCAGGTTCCCGGCTTCGAACAGGGGCCTCCAGACGGGTCCCGGGGCCGGCCTAGCAGTCATCTGCCTGCGGATGCGCTCCCGCAACGTGGCGATCTGGCGGGCTCGGGCGGCGAGATGCTCCGTGCCCGCGTACTCCGCCTCGAAGGCGTCGAGCCGCTCCGAGAGTTGTTGCGCCTGTTCGCGCGAGGCCGGCTCTCCCAACTCGGCGATCCGGGCCCAGGCGTCCTCCGTGGGGTCCGGTCTGTGGTGTCGGGCGAGTTTCGCTCGATACACCTGGACGCTCGGTTCGTCTGGGACATCGGCCAGCGCCCGGTGGGCCTGGGCGAGCAGGGCGTCGGCCCGCTCGCGGTCGGTCTCGATGAGAGCCGTCGCAT
>PWKM01000069.1 GCA_003559755.1 Planctomycetota bacterium | reverse complement strand
TCGAGTATATGATGCCCCGGCTGGTGGGGATGTGGAGCCATTTCGAGCGGCCGGAGGGTGCCATCGGGACGCGCGGCCCCGGCGAACAGCAGCTCGAGACCGACCGCCGGCTGGTCCGCCGTCGCCGCGACAAGCTCAAACACGATCTCGAGGTCATCCAGAAGCGCAAGGAGCAGCAGGTCGCGTCGCGGCGGAGCTATACCGTCTCGCTGGTCGGATATACCAACGCCGGGAAATCGACCCTGCTCAACGCGTTGACCGGTGCCGACGTCACGGTGGCCGACCAGCTTTTCGCGACGCTCGACACCAAGTCGGTCCGCTGGGAGGTCCGAAAGAACCAGTACGCGGTGCTCAGCTACACGGTCGGCTTCATTCGACGGCTGCCCCACCACCTCATCGCCTCGTTCCACGCCACCCTCGAGGAGGCGACCCAGGCCGACCTGCTGATGCACGTGGCCGACGCCGGCCATCCGCACGTCGAAGAGCAGATCCAGAGCGTCCACGGTGTGCTCGACGAGTTGGACTGCGCCGACCGGCCGCGGCTGATGCTGCTCAACAAGGCGGATACGGTCGATGATCCCGCCCGCATGACCCTGCTCCAGAGCTTGTACCCCGAGTCCGTCGTCATTTCCGCCGTCACCGGCGACGGGCTGGATGAACTGAGCGATCGAGTCGCCGAACACATGTCCAGCCGGTTCACAGAGGTGCGGGTGACCGCTCCGGTCGGCCAGGGCAAGCTCATCTCCTTCCTGCACGGGAATGCCAGCGTGACCGATCAGGCGGTAAATGACGGGATGATCGAGATCAGAGCCGTCATTGACCGCCGCCTGATGGGGCCGCTCAAGCGGCTGGCCGGGCCGGCCCGGGTACAGGGATAACATGCCGGACGCCGGGTTCTTTGGCCGGCCGAGTTGGGTTATTCTGCTCGACAGGGGCTTTCTGCCCCTTCAGCAGCCACGGCAACGGCTTATGCGCGTTTCTGAAGAGCGGCTTGTTCCCCGTCTTTTTTATCGCTTGAGCTTGCGTTTCGAGCATCCGGTTACGTATAATTAGTTGGAATGCAGGAAATCGCCCGCTCCTCCGGTCCGAAAAGAGGGGCTTTGCACGGGGCGGTCGCGATCATCTGATGGCGTTAACCTGCTGACAGTGGAGGACTTACCAAATGCCTGTTTTTACTTACCAAGCTCTGGACAGTCAGGGCAAAGAGGTCCGCAACGAGATCGAGGCGGAGAGCAGCGATGACGCGCTGAACAAGCTCCGGTCGATGGACCTCTTCCCCACCAGCGTCAAGGAGAAGGCGGCAAAACGTGCGGCGACGAAGCCGGGCGCCAAAAAATCGGCGTCAGGCCGCAAGAAGGCGCTGGCGTTCGGCAAGGTGAAGCGGTCGGACCTGTGCGGGTTCACCCGCCAGCTTTCCACGCTTATCAACGCCGGTTTGCCCATCGTTCGAAGTCTGAAAATCCTGTGTGAACAGTTGAAGCCGGGAGTGCTCCAGAACGCCCTGTTCGACGTGGCCGATGACGTCGAGGGCGGCTCGGCCCTGTCCGAGGCGATGGCCAAGCACCCGAAGGTGTTCAACAAGCTCTACGTAAACATGGTCAAAGCGGGCGAGGCCGGCGGTATCCTCGACCAGATTCTCGAACGTCTGGCCACCTTTATGGAAAAGGCCGAACGGCTGAAGAAGCGGGTCATCTCGGCGATGATCTACCCGGCGGTCGTCCTTTTTGTCGCGGGCTCCATTCTGACCGTCATCATGATTTTTATCGTGCCCCGGTTCGAGAAAATGTTCGAAGACATGGACCTGGAACTCCCCGCTGTTACCCGGCTGCTGCTCTCGATGGGCCAATTTGTCGAACACCGGTGGTATGTTATTCCGGCGATCCCCATCGGCATTATTATGATATACAAACTCATAGGGGCGACGAAGCCGGGTCGGTACGGGATCGACTTCATCAAGCTCAAAATGCCGCTTTTCGGTATCATTTCAACGAAGTCATCCCTGTCGAGCTTCACTCGAACCCTGGGCACCTTGATCACCTCCGGCGTGCCCATCCTCGAGGCATTGAATATCGTCCGGGACGCCACAGGGAACGCCGTGGTATAAAACGCCATCAGCAAAGTGCACGACAGCATTCGCGAGGGCGAGAGCATGGCGGCTCCCCTCGCCGCCAGCAAGGTGTGTGACCCGCTGGTCACTAACATGATCGACGTGGGCGAAGAGACCGGTGAACTCGATAAGATGCTGCTCAAGGTGGCAGACCAGTATGACGATGACGTGGACAACCTGGTGAGCGGCCTGATGAGTCTGATCGAGCCGCTGCTCATCGTAGGGATGGGCTGTGCCGTCGGGTTCATCGTCATTTCGCTGTTCCTCCCGCTTATCACCCTGATGACCCAGATGGGCGATTAATGATGGCAGAAAGACGTGCCGAAAGGAGATACCGATGCTGACGGGTACGAGAAACAAACGGCATTCCGCGTTTACCTTGGTCGAGCTGCTTGTGGCAATGGCGGTGATCGCCATACTGATGAGTTTGCTGATGCCGACGCTGAGCGCCGTGAGAAGGCAGGTCAACATCGCCAAGGGCGAGTCTCTGATCCAGGGAATCTCCACCGCCCTCGACGAGTATAACCAGATGCATGGCGTCTATCCGCCGAACCGATCGACCAACATCCACGGAAACCTCGATCTGAGCGCCGAGTGCCTGGTCTATTACCTGAGCGGAGCGGACATCTCGTATGATCCGAATAATGTCCCGACGGGCTACCGCTGGACGCACCCGGTTTTTCAGGATACTACGTCGAGCGGCTCCGGACGGAGGGCCGCCCCCATCCATTACGAGTTCCACCACAGCGACCTGATGGACGGCGATGAAGACAAAATCCCCGAGCTGAAAGGCCCGTTCGGCAAGCGGGTCATCTATAATCCCGTGGGCGCCACGGACGGCCACACCAACCAGTTCGGGCAGCCGAGATACCGCCTGGGCACGTTTGATCTGTTCTTTGCCGGCCCCGACGGCAAGTACGATACCTCCGATGACATCACCATTTACGGGGGCACCACCACAGGCCGGTACGAGGGGGTGGAATTGAAATGAGCGCGTTTCCGAGACGGACTTGCCCTCGATCGGCTCGGGGTTTCACCATTATCGAACTGTTGATGGTGATGTCGATTATGGCCATCCTGGGCATCTTCGCCGCCCTGATGATCCCAAACATCCAGGACAGGGCACAACGGGTCCAGACCGAGGCCACAATGCACCAGTATCGAGTGGCACTCGATGAATACAGGCGGGATTTCGGAGATTATCCGGACGGGAACATCCAGGCGATCCAACAAATCCTTACCAAGCGACAGTGGGGCGGATGGAGCCGGGCGGGCGACCATTGGTTCGAGGGCCGTTCGGACCTCGACGACGCCTGGGGCCAACCCTTCTCCTACCGAGTATGGTATCGGTACGACGCGCCCGACCCCGGATACGAGATCGGCCCGGGCGTCGAACGAACCCCCGGCATGAACGATTTCTACAACCCCAGATCGTTCCAGATGTACTCGACCGGCCCCAACATGCGGACCTGGCCCAGCAGAGTAGAAGACGGAGGCCACCCACGCCTGCCGGGCACCGAACCGAACGACATCCGGAACTGGGAACACGAGGAGTTCTTTACCCCGGCCGATTACCAGGGGATCGTCTTCGATTAGGGGGCAAATACCATGAAAAGCATGCACGCAACATCAAGAGCCGGCGTGACCATGCTCGAACTCCTGATCACCATCTTTGTCCTGCTCATCGGGATGGTCGGGATCATGGGCCTGTTCCCCGTCGGCGTCCACCTGAGCAGACAGAGCAGCGAGGACATCATCGGGGCGATGACCGCCCAGATCGGACTGGCCGCCGTCCGCTGCGAGCCCAACCTCCACCAGAGAGTCCGGCCGTACAGCAGTGAAAACACGAGCGGCGACGTGCTCGGCTGGGACGGCTCGGCGGCAAGGGGGGTGGACGGTATTTACGGATGGGTCTCCAACACCTTTCCCGCGGGCAACCTCGGCGTCGACGAGATGGAAGTGGCCGAGGCGCCCGGAAGCAGGGACATAAACATTCAAGCGAGGGACGGCCCCGGTGCCGACAACCTGGCCCTCATGTTGATAACGAGCGGACGGGCGCAGTGGAAGCTGTATCGGCTGGACAGACAAAGCCAGACCGGAGGCCCGCGCTTCGCATCGACGGGCAGCGGAGTCGCCGACTTTCCCGCCGACGGCGTCGTGCATGGCGACCAGTTCCGCCTCATCGGTGCCCGGGCTGGAAACAACGTGTGGGCGACCGTGCCCGCTGGTTTCTACGGGACCGGCAGCGGCCCGCCCTCCGGAGGATACGTCCTGGGCACGGGCGCCGCCAGGAACTACGGCTACCTGGCGATCGTAAGCCAGGTGCACGGGCTGTCCGGAGCTTATCGGGTCGACATCATCGTCTATCATAACTACGACAGTTCCCTCCCGCCCGAGGGCAATCGTCCGGCGGTCGGTTGCTTTACCACGATTGTGTCGGGGGATATGCTGCAATGAGATACGCCTGCTTATCACTGACGGGAGCCATTTTCCGGAGACGACGGGGGTTCACATTCCTCGAACTGATTCTCGCTGTGGCCCTCAGCGTAGTTCTCGTCCGAGGGATGTACGTCATGTTCAGCGCCGCCACCAGCTTGACCCAGATGTCTGAGGAGCGGATGGTGGGCCTGTTCGAAGTTTCGGCCGCATTCGATTACCTGGCCGCCGATTTCGCCCGCTGTCCTTCATCGGAACATATGAGCTTCAACACCAGCGGACAGCTTCAGTTCAAGATACTGGGCCGCAACGACGAGGAGCCGTTCCTGCTCGTCCAATACAACCACGATGGAAATGCACTCACCAGGAGCGTTTATACGGAGGGCGGCTCGCCCTACGACGAGACCGGCGACGGGCAGGCGGATGTCGGGCTGGTTGTGGCCCGCAACGTGGACAACTTCCAGGCAGAGCACCACGTTTCCGGCTCGCTCGAAAACGCCACCTGGTCCTCGGGGACGTCAGATAACACGAGAGCCGTCCGCATACAACTCGGATTCGACAAGGTGACACAACACGGTGCGCTGGGCAGGCAGGATTACACGCTGATCTTCCCGGTGATGTCCAACTAGCCGTCCGCTCTTGCCCGTCGCTCCGCGGATCGGTCGCCGGACCATTCACAAGACAAAGCATATTTCGCTTTCCGAAAGACGCCCGCGCCGGTATAATCGGGGAAACACTTGCTGGGAGAGGATGCGTTATGACCGACGAAGAACGAGACGATCAGACCGGGCAGGGGCCGGCCGATGAGCCGGAGGCAGAGGCGTGTGATACGCCGACCGGCCGCACCGAGGTCCAGTCCAACCGCTATTGCCTGACCTGCAAAAAAGTCACCCCGTTCACCTTCACCTACGCCGAGGGCTACCTGATCCGGGCGGAATGTCGGGCGTGCGGGACCGTCGAGCGCGACCGGAAACTGTTGGCGAAGGTGTTCGCCGAGGACCTTATCGACCGGGCGTTCGAGGCGATGAAACGCCAGACGAAGCGGACGGTCCACGACCCGATCCACTCGGTCGGCGGGCTCCCGAAAAAGATGGTTCAGAAATCCGTCCGCGAGCTGCAGCGCATGCTGAACATCTTTAAGGAATAGCCCCGAACAGCACCGGCCCCTATCCGGCGAGCGACCTCACCGCCGTGGCAATCCGCGCCGGGTTCACCAGGAACTCACGCTCGAGGGATTGGGCCCCTGGAGGAACGGCGTTCGGCGCCGCCAGCCGCATCACCGGTGCATCGAGGTAGTCGAACCCCTTCTCGACGATCTGCGACACGATCTCACCGGTAAAGCTGCCCTGCAAAACCGCCTGGCAGACGACCAGGCACCGGCCGGTCTTCCGCACCGAGTTCAGGACCGTCTCGATGTCCAGCGGCCAGAGCGTCCTCGGATCGACCACCTCGACGGACAGCCCTTCCGACTCCATTGACTCGGCGGCCTCCAGGGCGTGCAGCACGGGCCAGCCCCAGGCCACCACGGTCACGTCGCGGCCCTCCCGCTTGACCGCGGCACGGCCCAGCGGAACGAGATAATCCGCCTCCGGGACCGCCGCCTTCTCGTTGTAAAGCTGCTGGTGCTCGAAGAACACCACCGGGTTCGGGTCGCGAATGGCCGACTTGAGCAGGCCCTTGGCGTCGTATGCGTCGGACGGGATGACGACCTTCAGGCCCGGCATATGCGTGCAGATGGCCTCCAGGCACTGCGAGTGCTGGCCCGCGTAGCCCCGGCCGCCGCCGTGCGGCGTGCGTATGACAATGGGGACGCTCTTCTGCCCGCCGGACATATAACTCCATTTCGCCGCCTGGTTGCCCGTCTGGTCCATCGTCATCAGGATGAAATCGTCGTACATAATCTCGCACACGGGGCGGAGCCCGGTCATTCCCATACCGACTGCGGCCCCCACGATTGCGGACTCCGAGATCGGTGCGTTGAACACCCGCTCGCGGCCGAACACATCGAGCAGCCCCTGGGTGACGGCGAACGCCCCGCCGTACTCGGCGATGTCCTCGCCGTACAGCAACACCCGCCCGTCGCGCAGCATCTCCTCGATGAGCGCCTCGCGGACCGCCAGCCGGTAGCTGAGTTTTCCCCGTTCGTCGCGCTCGAACCGGGGCACCTCGCCCACCGGTGCCGGGGCGGCCCACTGCTCCGGCACTTCGCCATCCTCGGCCTCGCGATACATGTGCAGAAGCAGCGTGTCGGGAGCCGGCTCTTTTGCATCAGCCGCCTTCCGAGCCATCTCTGCGTTGCGCTGCCAGACCTTCTCGCGCAGCCCGTCGATCTCCGCCTCGGTGATCCGCCCGCCCTGGTCTTCGGGGAATTCGACCTCCAGCAGTTGGCGGGGGAATGTCCGCACCGGGTCTCGCCCCACCCACGCCTCGACCTCCTCGCGGTCGCGGTAGGACTGGGGGTCGCTCAGCGAGTGGCCTTTATACCGGTAGGTCATATATTCGAGCAGGACGGGGCCGTCGCCGGCCCGGCAGCGTTCGGCCGCTCGATCCGTGGCCTCGCGTACAGCCAGCACGTTCATACCGTCGACCACCTCGGCGTGCAGCCCGTTCGCCTGGTAGGCCGCGCCCCGGCGGGCGAGATAATCCAGGCCCGTCGTTTCGCCCAGCGATTGGCCGGACATCGCGTAGTGGTTGTTGACGATGGCGAAAATCACCGGGACACCGAACCGGCGCTGCATCAGCCCGTTCCGGAACTGGCCCATCGTGGCCAGGGTCATCGATTCGTGCGAGATGCCGTTCTGGTAGGCCCCGTCGCCCGCCAGGCAAAGCACCACCTCGCCCGACTCGCGGTACCGGGCCGAGATGCCCGCCCCGGCCGCGATTCCCATGTGCCCGCCGACGATCGCGTTCGCACCCAGGTGCCCGCTCTCGAAATCGGCGATGTGCATGCTGCCGCCCACCCCGCGGCAATAGCCGTCCTCCCGGCCGAACAGCTCGGCGATCATCCGGTACAGGTGGAGACGAACCGCTGCCTCTTCCAAGTCGGCTCGCCCGCCGCAGGGCCCGACGCCGAGATGCTCGGCCATCGCCGCGTACCGCTCCAGCCGGGCGGTGATCTCGTCGTCGGTCATCGCCCGGACCGCTCGATAGCCCTTCGCCAGGGCCTCGCCGTGTCCGCGGTGCGAACTGGTGATCCCGTCCGTCGCCGCGATAGCGTTGACCGAGCCGACCGCCGTCGCCTCCTGGCCGATGGAAATATGGGTGGGGCCGATATAATCGAAATCGAGGAGCGGACTGTAAGCGCCTGCCCGGACCTCGGCGATCATCTCCTCGAACACCCGGACCATAAGCATCTGCTCCAGGAGCCCCAGCGCCTCGGAACGAGTCAGGAGACCCGCCTCGACCTCGTCCGCCGGTCCCTTCTGATACTGAAACGCACCGACGGCGGGAAGCTCAATCCTGGTGGGAGTTACCCGGTAAACGGCATCGATTTCTTTGACCAACTGCCTCTCCTTAATAGCTGAACCCGAACCAGCGAGCACTCTACCAACCAGAACGCAGAGCGTCAACCCACACAGTACCCGCTCGTCCCTGATATCAGCCGTTACACAAAGATACGAAAGCATCATTGATGAGCGAAGGTATCGGCGTGTACAATACCGAGTCCGGCCAAGCTTTTCTGAGAGGCATACATCGTAACGGGTCCGACCGGCTGAGGGTGGTGCCGTGCCGACTGCTCGTTCTAGAATCGTGGAGACAGACTATGGCGGGATCGGGAGACGGACACGGGTTTTCGCGGAAGCGCACAACGATAATCGGTGCGGTATTGGCGACGATACTCTTTGCCGCTCTTGCTCATTCAGCCACTGCGGGTGAGGGCAGAGGGGCCGAGACGACCCCGAGGGGCAGCTCGGCGGCGGAGGCATTGGCCGACCTGAACAGGCAAGGGCTGACGGTCCTGGTCACGGAGCCCGCACGCGACCTCATCGTGCCCGGCGAGCTGCGTGGCCGACCGGTGAACGGGGCCGACCTGGTCGAAGCTCTGGCGGCCTTTCACGGGATGACCACGGCGTGGAACCGGGAGAGAACGGCGGTCGTTCTCTACCCGATACCCGCAGACGCAAGTCCGCCCACCACGCAAACCGCAGAAGGCGCGTGGCGAGCGGGATGGGCCCGTGACCCCCGGGCCATACCCGGCCTCGTCGAGGCAACAGCCAGCTCCGACCTCGAGTTGGCCTGGCAGGCATCCCGAGCCCTGCAGCGCATCGGCTGGGCGCCGACCCTGGCACTGGGCGGCGACGCGGCGTGGAGCCGGCAGGTCGCCGCCGCCGACCGGGCCGCCTATCGGGGCCGCCGCATCATGGGGGTCAAAGAGCCCGACCACCTGGAGTTCGTGCGAGCGGCGGGAGCGTTGGCACTCATCTCCGGCGACCGGCCGCGCCAATTCATCGAGGAAGGACTGCAAAGCCGAAATCGCCGCGTCCGGGCGGCCGCGATCATGTCGGCGCGAAGGTTGGCCCCCGACGAAGGGCGGCCTCTGCTCGATCGGGCGCTGGACGACCCGAGCCGCCAGGTGCGGGCCGCCGCTGCCGGCGCCGCCGGGCACCTGAACGTCGTCACGGCGCTTGAAAGACTGCTCTCCGACAACTCGCAGACGATCCGATATCGAGCGGTGACCGCACTGGGCGAAGGCGAAGACGACCGGGCGGGGGAACTCCTGGAACGAGCATTGGCCGACACGGACCCCGGGCTGCGACGCCGGGCGTTGACGGCGATGACGCGAGCGGACGGGGAACGGGCCTTCCGAGTGGCCTCGAATCTGGTACGGGACGAGGCGGAAGAAAAGACGATACGGGCGCGGGCCGCCGTCTGCCTGGCCCAGGTGGGAGGCGAGCGGGCGCTGGAACTGCTGGAGCCGCTCCGCGAAGAGTACGGCCTGCGTTTTGCCGTCGTCGTGGCGCTGGGATATGCCGGCGAAGCAGCCCTGCCGACCCTGGAGAAGCTGATCGCAGAAGACGAGACGAACGAACAGACACGGATCCGGGCGCTCGAGTCGGTCGTTATGATCGGGGGAGACGAAGCCGCCCGGCTGCTGGCGAGTATTCTGGGCGACGCGGAGGAAGACGAGTACTATCGCGCCGCCGCCTGTCGGGCAATGGGCGAGATGGGCGGTTCGCGGGCGCTGGCCGGGCTCAGAGAAGCCCTGGGTGACCGGGCCGCCGTGGTGCGAACGGCGGCGACCCGGGCGCTGAGCAGAGTCGGCGATCCCGGGGCCCTGGATCTCCTGCCCCGCGCTCTCGATGATGACGACATCGGTATTCGGGCCGACGCAGCCGAAGCCGCGGCACATTTCAACCCACGCGACGAGAGGGTCCACAATCTCTTGAGCAGGGCGCTCGAAGACGAGGAACGATACGTTCGAGCCAAGGCCATGGAAGCGATGGAGATGCTCGACAGCCGGACTGCGGCTCAACTGCTGGGCCGGGCGTTGTCGAGCGAGGACGGCGACACTCGCCTGGGGGCCATCCGGGCGCTCGGTCGGGCGGGAGGGCCGGATGCCCTGACGCTGATCGCTCCGCTTGTGGACGACGATCATACCGCCGTGAGGATGGCGGCGGCCGAAGCTCTGGGCGAGATCGGCGGGGCGGAAGCTCTCGAGAAACTCGGGGAGATGCTGGCGAACCTGTTGACCGTCGGCGGCGACCAGAGAAATGAGAACGTTCGAAGCGGCCTGTTGCCCGGAGCCATCAATGGAGTTCTGAGGGCCGGCGGGCCGCGTGCTCTGCCCATCCTCGAGAATGGGCTGGAAAGGGCCTCGTCGCACTGGAGACGCGACGAGCACCGCCTGTTCACCTCCGCCCTCGGCGAACTGGGCGGGGCAGACAGCGAAGCCCTTCTCGAAGTCCTCGAAGCGTTCATCGCCAGAGAAGACTTCACCCCCGAAGCGTCGCGAAACGCACTCGAAGCGATGGGACGCGTACCGAACGCCGATCGCGAACGGGTCCTGCGGCACATGGAAAAGCACGTGACCAGCGTCTTCGTCGAAGGGGAACGGCCCGGGGCGCATAGAGCATGGAGCATCCCGAGAAAGGAACGGGAGGACGCGGCTCGGGGCCTCGGCTATCTCGGCGGCCCGGAAGCCGCTGATCTGTTGCAGAAAGCACACGCCTTCAGCGAAAAACTGGCCGAACAGGACGAGAGGTGGTTGAGGACCCTCCGCACCGAGGTAGTGCCCATCGCCGAGGCGGCCGAACGAGCGGAAGCGGTGGACCTGTTGCGAATCATGGCCGCGGAATGCCTCAGCAAGAGAGGGCGGCATTACATCGAGATCGGGGTGATGGCGATCCGGGGTTTGAGCGATTTTGCGAACGAAGACGATGTCGAACTGCTCGAAAAAACAATGGTCAACTCGTTCGGCGGCGGCTTCGGCATCAACGTGAATTACGCAGCCACGGATGCTCTGGGCGCGATAGGCGGCGAAAAGGCCCGCGACGCATTGCTCGACGCATACATCGACCCAGACCTCGAAAGCCGAGTCAGAGGCCATGTCGAAAACGTCCTGAAGGCCCGGTTTCCGGGCGACCCCGAGGTGGAAAAAGCATTAGACTGAAGAGCAGACCACCGGCAAACGCGAGAACCTGGAGGGCAAGATGGTACAAGCGAAATTGACGTCCATCGGCGCAGCATTATTGATTAGCTTCGGCCTGGCGACATTCTCGTCGGCGGACGAGGCCGCTATCGAACTCGGCCCCTGGCGAACCCATTTCACCTGGGGGGCACAGCCGGTGCGGCTCGAATCGGAAGAGCTGGCCCACGTGAATATCGATTTCCCGCTCTTCGAGGAAGTCGAAAACGACCGGGCCGACGGCGGAAAGAACTGGCGCTTGCGAACAACGGCCCCACATCATTCGCCCCCGCCGCCATCCGGTTGGTCGGCCGTGACGTTCGATGACTCCGAATGGCCGTGGTTCGAGGTACCTCTGCGTACCGGGAACCCGCGCCAGGAGCCGGGCGGGATGTATCGAAGCATCCCGCAGATGGTGCTTCGAGGCCGATTCGTGGCCGACAACCCGGCCGAGGTCGGGAACCTGCGGTTGACCGTCCTCTATGTCGGCGGAGTGGCGGTCTATTTCAACGGTCGGGAGATTGCACGGGGCCACCTGCCCGAGGGCGAACTGGCCCCGTTGACGGTGGCGGATGACTACGGCCCCGAGGCCTTTCTCACTGACGACGGAGTGCCGGCCCGCGACAGGGACTGGCAGGGCCGTGAGGAGCATCGCCTGCGGGAGCTGACCGTCGAGATCCCCGCCGATCAGGTCCGCCCGGGACCAAACGTACTCGCCCTCGACGTTCGCGGCTCGGCATTGCCGGAGAATGGTCTGTTGCGGAACGAGGCGTTGTTTGTTGACGGCAGTCCCATCCGGAATCATCATCAGGTTCTGAAAAACAGGCACCTGTGGTCCCTGAGCGGCGTGGCGGATGTGTCGTTGAAAGCGACCGGCGGGGCCGGCTTCCGCGACGCCTCTCACCGGGGCGAGGGCGTACGCGTGTGGAACCACCCCGTCACCGAGCGTGTGTCGGTGTCGGATTCTGCTCCCCCGGGCGAGCCGTTGTTCCCGGTCAGGATGACCGCCCCGAAGGGCGGCGCGGTCTCCGGGCAGGTGGTGGTGGCGGCGGCCGAACCCATTCGCGGACTGGCCGCCTCGGTTTCGGACCTGGCCGGGCCGGACGGAGCGGCGATTCCCGCCGGCCGGGTCGAAGTCCGTTACAGCATTCACGACGGAGCGCCACCCCGCATAACCCGCGGGCGTCAGGCACCGGCGTGGTTCGACGGGCTGGAAGACAGCCCCCCGGAGGAAACGCCCTTCTTCGAGGAGCACGGCGGTGCGGTCCAGCCGGTTGTTTTTACCGTCAGCGTCCCCTCCGACGCCCGGCCCGGCGAATACAGGGGGACGGCGACATTGACCATGCAGGGCGAGGACCAGACCGAGGTGCCTCTTCGCCTGCACGTCGCCGACTGGGCGCTGCCGGACCGCCCGCTTTCCACAGTATTCGACGCCGTGCAATCGCCCGAATCGGTCGCGATGTGGTACGACACGCCGATGTGGTCGCCCGAACACTGGCGGCTGCTGGACCGCGGCTTCCAACGGCTGGGAGAGGCGGGCTGCAGCTCGATCACCATCACCCTGATCCGTCGGACACACTTCGGGAACGAACACGGGATGGTGGTATGGAACCAGCAGCCGGACGGGGGCCTGGTCCCCGACCTGTCGGTGGCCGAACGCTACATCCGGACAGCGGTCCGGCACCTGGGCCGCATCCCCATCGTGATCCTGTATGTTTGGGAAGTCGGAGCCACGACGTTCCATTCGGACGGGATGGGAGCGACCCCGATGGACCGGGACATCCTGATCACCGTCAGGGACCCCGATACCGGCCTGCTGGAGGAAGCGCGCGGGCCTGCCTGGGGTACGCAGGAGTGCGTGGAATTCTGGCGGCCCGCCCTGGACGGCATCCGCGACATCCTGGCGAGGCACGGCATCGCCGACTCGATGATGATCGGAGTGGCCGGGGACAGGCGTCCGACTGCGAGGGCGGTCAGAACGCTGGCCGCCGCCGCACCATACGCTCGATGGTACCTCCACAGCCACAACAACAGCCCCACCATTCACGGACAGGAGACCGCCTACTGGAGCTCGGTATGGGGGTCCACCGCCGAACACCCCGACGACCCCTCGGGCAGGAACAGGCCGGCATTCCAGCGATGGGAAGAGGGCCGCCCCGAAATCCGAGCGAACTTTCCGCGCCAGCGGATCAACCCACAAAGCTCGCCGGGCCACTATCGGATCATGATCGAGCGAGTCGCCCTTGAACAGGACACCCGCGGTTTCGGCCGGATGGGGGCCGACTTCTGGGGCGTGCTTGATAGGCGGGCCGCCCGCTTCGGCTACGATGCCACCCGAGTGGCCGGCGCTGTGCGGTTCAATCTGTCCAGCCGCTACCCGGAGGCGGAATGGCGAAACCTCGGCCTGAGCTATACCGTTCCCGCCCTGTTGGCTCCGGGCGAAGACGGCCCGCTGTCCTCGATGCGGCTGGAGGCCATCCGCGAGGGAATCCAGGAGAACGAAGCCCGTTTCTTCCTCGAACAATTGCTGGCGGACCCCGACAGCACTGCCCGATTGGGCGAGGACCTGACGGCCCGCTGCCGGGAACTCCTCGCCGAGCGAGTGCGGGCCTGCTCGCCCGATCTGGATATGAGGAGAACCCGGGTCATCTATAACTCGGGGTTCCAAGACCGCCGCCGACGGCTATTCGACCTGGCCGCCGAAGCGGCCGCACGAATCGGCAACGGGCAATAAGAACGCCGTATCCAGGTAAGGTAGTTTTCCGGAGAAAGAGAAAGGGTGCCAAATGCGAACTGTTAGCGGACTGCTGAAAGTGTCTTTTCTTCTGCTGCTGGCGATCACTGTGACGGCTGGGGCCGCCGAGCTTCCGGTCACCCTCACCGTGGCCGAACCCGCAGGCGTTGACCGCCCGGATTGGCCGGTGACCAGCGGCGTACCGCTTCCCGAGGGCGCGGTCCGGGACGTGAATGAGTTGGTGCTCAGGGATGGCGAGGGCAACCCGGTGCCTTGCCAGATGGACGTTGCGGTCCGCTGGCCGGGAGGCAGTTTGAAGTGGGTACATCTCACGTTCTTCGCGGACCTCACGGCCGACGGGCAAGCGGAATTCGTGCTGGACAAGGGCCGGCCCGCCGAGGTCGACAGGCCGCTTGTGGTGTCGGACGATGAGGACGCGGTGGTGATCGACACCGGGGCCGTGAAAATCTCCATCTCCCGGACACGCGGGACCATCGTGGATTCGCTGGAGCGCGACGGGGAACAGGTGCTGGCCGGTCAGGGGCTCACGCTGAGCGGACGATCCTTCGTGTCCCGAATCACACGGCGCACCTACAACCACTCGGAGCATACCAACCTGCCCATCGCCACCCCGATAGCGACCTCGAAGTGCGGCACCGAGACATGGACCCTCCGGCCGGTGGACGCAGACCACGCCGAGCTGGTCGGTTCAGAGACGGGCCCGGACGGCAGATGCCCGCGCGAGATAGACGGCCACTGGGTGTCGGACAGCGGACAGATCATCCTGCTGCCACATGGGCTCTGGCGTCGGTGGGGGTTCGGCGAACACAGCGAGAACACCTACTGGACCTTCGAGACCCGGGGCGACCAGAGGGGCCGGACGTTCAGCACCCTGCACGGGAAGATCGAGAACTTCGAGGTTGAGAAGAGCGGCCCGCTCATGGCCCGCATCTATCTCCAGGGCACTTTTTCGGCCGAGGATGGCACACCGTTCGTCGAGGTAGGCCAAGACCGGCATGGGCAGCCGTACGACGATCCCTCCGGCGACTTCTTCAAGTATCGCATCCGCATCTACGCCTATGCAGGCAAGCCCTATGTGTACATCGTGCCGGCCGTCACCCACCTCGGCCCGCACGACGGCACGCATTCCGCCTATTTCCAGCACCTCCGTATGGACTTCGAGGCGCCGGGTGTCGCCGGTGACACCCCGGTCAAACTGGCCGGCACCGAGGGGACGGTGGGAGAGGGCGCCCGCCTGCTCCAACTCCTGGGCGTTACCCCGCTGACCGAGAGCAGACGTGAGCGGGACCTCTCGTACACGGTCACGCTGGGCGGCGAGGAGAAAGCACGGGGCGAACGGGCCATCGGGTCCTGCCTGCTGGGGGACGATCAGGCGGCGCTGGGCCTGGCCGTGCGACGCTTCTGGGAGTACGGACCGAAGGGCATCACAGCGGCCCCCGGTCGGGTCTCTCTGGAACTCTGGCCGGACGTGGATGAGTTCGACGGCTTCCTGCTCGGTGCGGGCAGGCAGCGCAGCCACGAGATTCTGCTCAGCACCTCGCCGGATGCGGAGAAGGAACTGGCCGCGTTCCAGGCATCGCGCCTCGTGGCGCGTGCCCCGGCCGCGTGGTACGCCGACTGCGGGGCATTCGGCATGCTCGCCGAGCAACGCGACTATGCGCAGGGCTACCCCGAATCGCAGCGCGAGGCACTCGAGCGTTACGAAATCCTGATGAGGAGCATGGTCAATCCCGAGCGAGCCATTCGTCGGGGCGGTTCCCCCGGCAGCGTGCTCAACCAGTTCGTGCCCGGCTGGAACGACTACGGCGACCTGCCTTGGGCAAATGGATGGTCGAACCTGCATTACGACTGGACGATGAATATGGTGCTGCATTTCCTGCGCACCGGCAAGCCCGAGTTTTTCACGGCCGCCGACGCGATGGCCTGGCATCGCAAGGATATCGCCCAGAACCATTCCGGCCAATGCGGGCGGACCAGCCCGTATGCACGATGGTCCAACTATCTCACCT
>PWKM01000114.1 GCA_003559755.1 Planctomycetota bacterium | reverse complement strand
TCTGGGGCGGGCACTCGACGCAATCGACCCCGTCCACCCCGATCTCGCAGATGTGCTCGACCTGGGCGTTCAGCCGGCCGTGGCAGTGCATGATGACGTGCTGCCCGTGGTCGTGGATGAGTTGGACGATCTCGCGGTCGTAGGGGATGATGAACTCCTTGACGAAGCTGGGCGGCATGACCGGCTCGACGAACGGCTCGATCGCGTACCACCGGATGACCGGCCCGGCCCCCTGCTCCAGCAGGTGCTTGACGTAGCCGTACAGGCGCTCCTGGTGGGTCTCGACCATCTGCCGCAGCCGGTCGGGCTGGGTGAAGCAAAACACCCAGCGGAATTCCTCGCTCATCATGCCCACGGAGCGCTGGAGCGCGTTGCGGATGCCGTTCAGGTAGGGCAGCCCGGCGTCGCCGACCTTCCGGTCGAACTCGTCGAGCCCGTCGAGCTCCGGTCGGTACGGCTCGTAGGGCAAGCTCAGCCATTTCTCCAAATCGTCCTCGTTCTCGACGAAGAACTTCTTGTCGCACCAGCTCCCGACCTCCTCGTCGTGTATGCGGACGCGGGTGAGCGGCCCCTTCGGGGTGTTCAGCGTGGTGGTGCGTATCTTGCGTGTGCCTTCCTCGGTCCGCACCGTCTCCATGTCCAGGACCTCGGGGTCACACAACCCCAGCGAGTTGGGGATGTGGAAGCCGGCCATGAACTCGCAGTGTTTTTTCGCGACCTCGATGACGGGCTGATAGACGGGGAACTCGACGTGCCAGGTGAACGGGCTGAGCGCGGTGGTGACGATGGGCAGGCGGTCTGTCTTCTCGTGGCGGAGCACCCGGAGCATCCGCTCGCGGGCCGAATATTCGCCGGGGTTGGGGCGGTCGAGTGTCATCGGCTGTTCCTTTCGCTGTTCCGGTTCTCGTGACGAGGGCATCATACCGGTGCCCGGCGGCGGAAGCAAGCGAAGCGGCGGCGCGCGGGAAGGGCGGGGGGTTTCGGAGCGGGCGGGAGACAGGGCGGGGCAGGCATCGCTGCTCTCAATTCAGCCGCACGGAATGCCCGCCCCGCCGGGCTGGAACGTATGGGGCCGAGTTTATCCCTCGTCCTCTTCCACGAGCGGGTCGATGACCCTCTTGAGGTTGTTGAACGGGGTGTAGTGGCCGCGATAGACGATCTTGCCCTCCTGGTCGGCGACGATGACCACGGGGATGCCCGCCACGTCGTACTTTTGGGCGATGGCGGCGTCGGAATCGAGGACGGTCCCGAACTTGGCGCCGAGGTTCTTGTGATGCGCGGCGACCTTCTCGGCCTCCTCGCGGATGTTCACGTCGAGCACCACGACCTTGTCGCCGTACTCCTCGACCACCTTGTTCAGCTCGGGGACCTGGGCGTTGCACGGCGGGCACCAGGTCGCCCCGAACTTGAGCACGAACACCTTGTCCTTTCGGAGCTCCTCGGTATTGACGTCGGTGCCGTCGGGGGCCTTCAGCGTGAAGTCCTCGACCTCATCGCCCACGTCGAACTTCGGCTCGTCGGCCTGGACACAGGATGCGGCGAGGACGAACACAAACGACATCAGGACAACAGACGCGATTCTCATCAATCAACCCTCCTTGGTCAGTTCGGCCAGTTCCACCACCTGAATGATAACGCAAATCCGACCGACATGCTAGTGCTTTTTTCGCTAATGGGCCTGCCTGAACGCTTCCACGAGTTCCAGGAACTCGGCGAGGTCGAGCATCCCGTCCCGACGGTCCCACACGGTCCCGTCCGGGCTGACGAACAGCAGGGCCGGCGGCATGAAGACCTCGAATTCGTCCCGGGCGAACGCGGCGTGCTCCCCCACGTCGATCTTGTAGGTGGCCAGCCCCTCGGTGGCGGTCCGGGCCTCCGGCTGGGAGTACACCCGCCGGTCCAGCACCTTGCAGTTGACGCACCACTCGGCCCAGAAGTCGAGGATGACCGGCTCGCCCCGGTCGAGGGTCGCCCGGACCTCCTCGGGCGGGGTGATCTGGAAGATGCTGCCCGGGGCGACGCCTGTGACCTCCTGTGCAGGCACCCCGAGCTGGCCGAGTGCGGCGGAGCCGATGAGGAGCACGGCCCCGATCACCATCAGAGTGCCCATCGCCCGCTTCAGCCGGTCGGCCAGCCCGCTCTCCGCGGTCAGCCGGTCGAACCCGCCGAGGAAGACCGCGGCCACCACGAGCAGCACGCCGAAGCCCACCTGGTAGACGAGCCCGCCGATCACGAACCGCAGGAAGTACAGCGCCCCCCAGATCAGGACGAACCCGAGCAGGAGCTTGAACCAGTCCATCCACGGCCCCGCCTTGGGCATCAGCCCGGTCGCCGTGCCGAACAGGACGAGCGGGACCCCCATCCCCCAGGCGAGCACAAACAGCATCCAGAACCCGAGGACGGTGTTCCCCGTCCGGGCGATGAACAGCAGCAGCCCGGCGAGCGGGGCGGCGACGCAGGGGCTGGCGATCAGACCGCTGACCGCACCGAGGGCGAACGTGGCCGGCAGGCCCCTCCGGCCCGCCAGCTTGCTCTGGAGCCGATGGCCCAGCCCGCTGGTGCGCATGTCGATGCCCCGGAACATCACCACCGCCAGGCCGACGAAGATGAGGGCGACCGGCACGAGGACGTAGGGCGACTGGAGAACGTTGTGGACGGCCGCACCCAGCCGGGCGACCAGCAGCCCGAGCACGGCGTACACCACGGCCAGCCCGAGCACATAGACCGCAGCCGCCAGCAGAGAGCCGGCCAGACCCCCGTCGCGACGGGCACCGATGACCGCCGCCGTCACCGGATACATCGGATAGACGCACGGGGTGAAACTGATGACCAGCCCGGCGAAGAACGCGAGCACAAGCTGCCAGAACAGGCCGCCGACCCCGGCCAGGCCCTCGTCCTCCGGGTCCGGCTCGGCTGTTGGCGTGGCCGGCTCGGCGGGGCGCTCCGCCGGCTCGGCCGTGCCCGGCCCGCCATCCGCCAGGGCGCCCTCGCCCGACAGGTGCTGGAAGCTGAACGACTCCTTCGCCGGCGGGTTGCACAGCTCGTCGGTGCAGGACATGTGGTGGAGCGCCCCGCGAACCATAATGTGCTCGCCGGCGTCCACGGTGACGGCGAACCGGGCGGTGATCTCCACCCGGCCCTGGAACACCTGCATCGTGTCGCCGGGCGAGAGCGGGTCGGGCGCCTCGATTGTGTCGGGGAGCAGGACCTCCTGGAGCTCGACGCCCCGGACATCCTGCCAGTCGAAATAGAGCTTGTCGTCTTCGCTGTACAGCTTCAGCCCGTCGGGCAGGTCGAACCGTGCGATGAGATCGATGGTATCCGCGCCCGGCTCGGCCGCTACCGAGATCGACACCTCCGGGGTCATGCCCGCCCCGGCGAAGGCGAACCCTTCGCCTCCGGTCGCCGCCGCCGGCAGCGCAATCGCCGCGATGAGTAGGAAAAGCAGTGTGCGTCGGTTTGTCATCGGCTGCTCCATCCTCCCCCAGTCATGCACAATCGGGATGGTTTCTCCCCCTATTATAACCGATCCGGCGGGCGCGCAACTGAATACTTGTGAGAAGCCCTCCCTGGCAGGGCCCTGACCCGCCGGGTTCGCGGCCTCATCATCCTGAAAGGATGGCTTCGCGCCCCTGTGCCCTGCCGCTCGAACGACACCCGATTTGGCGGAGCCGGTCCGGAAAAAAAACGGTCGTTCCGACAGTTGACAGCGGAACCCGCCCGGGCTATAATTCCGACCAGAATCGTACAATTTCGTGTTCTGGCTTTGCAGGGTACGGCGGGCGGCGGGGAGGCGCCACCGGCGATATCACGGTATGACCCGACGGCTTATTACAACTCTACTTGCCCTGTTTGCCGTCCTGCCCGGCGTGGCTGGCCTGAACGCGATCCACGTTTCCATCTCCCATCCGCACGAATTCCATCCCGGACAGGGCATCCGGTGCAGCGATACGCCCGCCGATTCCGAAGCCCGCACGGCCCGCCATACCACGTTGACCGAGGCCGGGGACTGCGGCGATGCGGACCACGCGGGCTGCACCGACACCGACTGCAAGTTGTGCCAGATTCTGGGCACACTGTTCGCTCAAACGTCGCCGGCAATCTCGTCTGCGATATGCGGCTGTCCGATCCCCCACGCGGTCGTTTCTGAATCGCAGTGCTCCCCCCAGCACCGCCGCCACATATGGAGCGGCCCCCGCGCCCCTCCTCTTGCCTGACTCACTTCCGAGAGAACCTGCGTAATCGTTGTTCCGTGACAGGCC